>JAYVOY010000713.1:0-2963 GCA_043757645.1 Verrucomicrobiota bacterium | reverse complement strand
AGCATTTGTTCCGCGATCCCGCGCATCTGGGCGAGCGGCGTGCAAAACACAATCAAATCGGCATTCGCCACGGCCTCCGCGAGATTCGTCGTCGCCTGATCCACCGCGCCCGCCCGCTCGCATTCCGCCACGCCTGCCGCGCGCCGCACGTAACCCACCACCTGGCCCGCGAGCTTGCGGCGGCGAAGCGCCAGGCCCAGCGACCCGCCCAGCAAGCCCACGCCGATGAGGGAGATTTTCTGCCAATGCACGCGCGAAACATAGGGGAACGGCGCGCGCGTTTGGAAGCGATAAAAGGGCGGCGCGCGAGGCGGCGACGAAACCCAAAGCCAGCGCGGAACCGGTCCGCGAAACTGAAGTTCAAAAACCCAAGCTCAAAGCGCAAGGGAATGGCCAAGAACCAATGCTGGCGCGCTCGGCGTTGTTCGCAGCGTTGGCGTTGCAAGAGAGAGATCACGTGGTTTGCCGATGAATCCCACAAAGCGCCCACCCACCGTTTGGCCCTTGGCACTTTGTGATTCCCTTGAGCTTGGCGCTTGGCGTTTTGAGCTTCCAAAACTCGCGGACGGCGAAGCGACGCAAACGTCGCCCCCCTACCTCCCCGCGTCTCCCACCGCCCGTCCCGCCAGCTCGCGCACGCGCTGCAAAATCACCTCCGGCAAATGCGGCTCGCTCCCGATGCTCGCCGAGTACCACACGCGCTTGCCGTGCTTCTCCGTCGGATTCCGCCACGTCGGCTGCCCGCTGCGCAAACGCTCCCGCACCACGCGCTCCGGCTCGCCGAGCAGCACCGGAATATCCTCGAACGAATGCAACCCGTCGCTGATGAAAAACGGCACCATCACGATATTTTTCGTCCGCGCCACTTCGTAACACGCCGCGATCTTCGGCTCCTCCTCCATGAACGCCGGATGCACCTCGCCGAACAAGCCGCGCGCGCGAATCAACTCCACCTGCCGCTCGATCGCCTTGCGCGAATTCTCGTTGTTGCCCGTCCCGTGCCCCGCGATGAACAGCGCCGTGTCCGCCGGCAGCGGCGCGCGCGGAAACGGGTGTTTCTCCACCACCTCGCGCGCCCGCGCCACGATCACTTCCGTCATGCTTTCGTGCGTCCCCACCGGCCCGCAATAATGCAGCGTCTGCGCGCCACGCCGCTGGACGCGCGCGAATTCGCGCTGCCCCTTCGCGCACAAACCCAGCTCGCGCGGAATCACCTCCTCCGTGAAGTACCCCTCACTGATGAACAGCGGCACCAAGAAAACCCGCGGCGCAAACACGCCGCGCAACACCGCGGCGACCGTCGGCTCCAACTTCCAGAAACACTCCACCACTTGCGCGAAAATCCCGCGCCGCCGCAGTTCCTCCGCGTGTTGATACGTCGGGGCCGCCGACTCGGCGTTCAGCGTCGAACCGTGCCCGATCAACACCAGCGCCGCGTCGGAAAAATCATCTGCAAACACGCCGCCATCGGTAGCGCGCGGCGCGGCGCGAGGCAAGACACAAGCCCGCGCGCGGCGCGAGGTTGCGGGCGCATCCCGCGCGTTCCACGCACCGGAGCGCCGCGCACAGGTCCGGCGCGAACCCAACGCGTTGACGAAACACTGCCCTCCGGCACGGCGAGTTTTCTCCACGTCGCACAACCGGCCTTCGCCGCACCGGACCGTTGCGCCGTGAGCTTTGAACTTCCCCCGAATTTCCCGTGAAAAGATCGCGTAACCTTTTCCGCGACCCCTTCGTCTGGTGCTGTTACCGGGATATTCCGGCAACCAAAACAACACAAAATTGTTACTATGAAGAAACTCACCGCAACCATCCTCGGCCTCCTCTGCGCCGCGGCCCTCACCGTCAACGCCGCCGACAAGGGCAAGAAAGAACTCACCGACGACCAGAAGGCCGTCCTGAAGGAACTCACCGAGAAGTATGACACCAACAAGGACGGCAAGCTGGACATGGCCGAGAAGAAGGCCATCAGCGAAGCCGACCTGAAGAAGGCGACCGACGCGAAGCTCCCCGGCTTCGGCGGAAAGAAAAAGGACAAGTAATCTTTTCCCAAGATTATGCGCGACACCCCATCGCCGACACATCATGTGCGGCGGTGGGGTGTTTTCTTTTTCCCCAAAGAATTTTCCCCTCGCCCTAGCCCAATCCCCAACCCCTACCGCCCATGAAAATCGCCCTCCGCCTCACCGCCGCCCTGCTCCTCGCCGCTCCGTTCGTCAGCGACCTCGCCGCCGCCGACAAAAAGAAACCCGCGACCGCACCCGTGGCCCCCGGCAGCTACAGTCCCGTCGCAAAATATGATTTGAACAAGAACGGCATCCTCGAACCCGACGAAATCGCGTTAATCGAAAAAGACGCCGCCCTGATGGAAAAGTACGACCTCAACAAAAACGGCAAGATCGACGAAGGCGAACGCTCCGCCATGCAGGACAGCCTCAAAGCCGCCCCCGGTGCCGGCATGAAAAAGAAAAAGTAACCACGCGCCCCGCGCGCCCTGATTCACGCCGCCGCCAAGCAATTGGTGGCGGCGTTTTTATTTTCAGTCCCCACACGCGCTTCCGAAGCGAAGTCCCTGGCGACTGGCGGTCGTGCGCGACTAAACCCGAACTCCGAAATGGAAATGCGCGGAACGGACGAACCCGCGTCCGGCGCGCGGCGTTTACGCCGCTTCCGCGCACGCAGGAGCGCCGCCGTCTCGGCGGCTCACACCGTCCAAATGAGGCGAAGGCGGGCGTTTTCCGCAGTTCAAAAGGCTCCCTGAATGGGGAACCAAAAGAGGAAGTGTGAATGGCCCGCGCGAACTTTCCCACGCCGTGAGCCGCCGAGACGGCGGCGGTCCTGCCTGCTGCATCGTTACGGCTAAACCTAATGCCTTTCGGGAATTCATGCGCGCAGCACGCGGAATTTCACGGGGCCGTTCCACGACTGGTTGCGGCGCAGGCGCGGCCACTTGCTGACGGCCC
>JAYVOY010000712.1:0-2963 GCA_043757645.1 Verrucomicrobiota bacterium | reverse complement strand
CGATGCCGTGGTCGTGAGTTGCGCGGAGCACACGCACGCGTTCGCCGTTTTGCCCGCGCTGCTATTGGGCAAACACGTTTATTGCGAGAAGCCGCTGACGCATTCCGTGTGGGAGGCGCGCGTGATCGCCGAGGCCGCGGCGAAGGCAAAAGTCGTCACGCAGATGGGCACGCAAATCCACGCCGGCTCGAATTACCGGCGCGTGGTCGAACTCGTGCAGAGCGGCGCGATCGGCCCGGTGCATGAGGCGCACGTGTGGGTTGGGCGCGCGTGGGGTTTGCAGAGCGCGGAGGCCGCCGCGCGCAACAAGGACATCGTGAGCGTGCGCAATCGGCCGACCGAGGCGTCGCCGATTCCGAAGGAGTTGAACTGGGATTTGTGGCTCGGCCCCGCGCCGGAGCGGCCGTTCCACAGCGTCTATTTTCCCGGACCGAAGTGGTACCGCTGGTGGGATTTCGGCGGCGGCACGATGAGCGATCTGGGGAGTCACTGGAACGACCTGCCATTCTGGGCGCTCAAGCTGCGGCACCCGCTCACCATCGAGGGCCACGGCGGCCCGGCGCATCCGGAGATCGCGCCCGCGACGATGTCCGCGACCTACGAATACGGCCCGCGCGGCGACCTGCCCGCGGTGAAACTCGTGTGGCATCAGGGCGAGGCGAAGCCCGCGTTGTGGAACGAAAAGAAAATTCCGCAGTGGGGCAGCGGCGTGCTGTTCATCGGCGCGAAGGGGATGTTGCTCGCGGATTACGGCAAGCACGTGCTGCTGCCCGAGGCCGATTTCAAGGATTTCGTGCGTCCCCCGAAAACCATTCCCGACTCGATCGGGCATCATCAGGAGTGGTTGCTCGCGTGCAAAACGGGCGGGCCGACGACGTGCAATTTCGATTACTCCGGCGCGCTCACCGAGGCGAATCACCTGGGCAACGTGGCCTATCGCGTCGGCAAAAAAATCCTCTGGGATGCCGCCAATCTCCGCGCGACGAACTGTCCGGAGGCCGCGGCGCTGATCCGGCGCGAGTATCGCAAGGGGTGGCAGTTGGGGTGAGCGCGGCAAGGCTGGGTGTGCGACTGCGAACCACGCGGCCGCCTCACTTCGCGAACAACGCTGCGAGCGAAACCTCGAAGCCCGGCACCGCCAGACTCGCGACCGTCCCGCCCGGCCCGAACACCGCGTGCTCCGTGTATCCGCCCGCGTTCGGGGCGCGATAAACTTCGATCATCTGCTGCGGTCCCAGCACCAGCCAGCACTCCTTCACACCGGCCGCGGCGTAGGCCGGCAGCTTCGAGCGGTCGTAATCATGGCTCGTCAAACACACCTCGATCACCAACTCCGCCGTGCGCGGATGCTGTTCCCAAAAATCCTCCGCCGCGCCGCGGATCACCGCCAAGTCCGGCTCCGGCTCGGAGTCGTCGCAGGTGATCGGCTGCTCACTGTCCACAAACATTCCCGGCGGCAGCGCCTGCGAAAGCAGCCGCATCAACCGCCGGACCAACGCGCTGTGCAAAGGTGATTTCGACATCTTCGTGTAAACCAAGCCGTGGAGCAGTTCCGTGTTTTTGGGAATCATCCCCAACTCGCCGAGCACGCGATACGCCGCGACGGAGAGCGGCCACAAGCGCGGCTCGCGCTTCGGAATTTTGGAAGCCTCGACTGCTTTGATCATGGGGCAAACGGTAGTCCGTCAATTCCGCGCCGCAAAGTCGAAATCCTATCCCTGCGCGCCCGCCGGAAGGCGAATCAGCACCTCCAGCCCCGCGGGCTTGCGGTTCCGCGCGGTCACCGTTCCGCGGCAGCTCTCGACGCACGTTTTCACAATCGCCAGGCCCAGCCCGACGCCGCCCGTCGCGCGATCACGCGAGGCGTCGAGGCGGTAGAAGGGATCGAAGATGCGTTCCAATTCGGACTCGGCCACACCCGGTCCGCAGTCGGCCACGCTCACGCAAACGTCGTCCTGCTCGCGTGCCGCGCGCAGCGTGATCGGACCCGACTGGCCCGCATAATTAATCGCGTTGCGCAACAGATTCGCCACCGCGCGCGTGAGCAATTCCGGCTCCGCCACCACGCGCAAATCCCCGCCGCCCGCGAGGTGAATCGTGACGCCCTCCGTCGCCTCGCGTTGCACGGCCTTTTGCCACACGTCGCCGACCACGACCACGCCGAGCTTGGCCGCGTTCACGCCGAGCGACGCTTTCGAGAACGACAGCAACTCGTTCACCAGCGTCGCCATGTGTTCCGCTTTTTCCGCGGCTGCGGTCACGTACTTTTGCTGCGATTCATCCGCGCGTTGTTCGATGATTCCCAACGCGACACGCAGGCGCGCCAGCGGTGAACACAGCTCGTGCGCGATGTCGCCGAGGAAGCGTTTCTGCCCCGTCACCAAGCCCTCGAGACGCGCGGCCATGTGATTGATCGTCTCGCCCAATTGCCCCAGTTCATCGCGCCGCTCGTCGGTCACGCGCACATCGAAGCGGCCCTCGGAAATCTGCCGGCTCGCCGCGCTGATGCGCGCGATCGAATGCGTGATGCCGCGAATAAACGGCCACCACAACAGGACCGAAAACAGGACCGCGCCGAGTCCCACCGCCACCCACGGCTTCGGATCGAAAAACAAACCGCCCCCGCGCAAGGACGGCGACATCGCGATCAGACTCACCGCGTCCGCGCCCCGTTCCCGCGGCGCGTTGACACGCGTGCGCACGAGCATCCAGTAGCGCGTCGGACCACTCGTGCGCAGCATCGTTTTCGGATGCACCGCACCCGGCTCCGGCGGCGGCAACAATTCGCGGCCCGGCCCGAACAACCCTTCATCGCGCGGCGCGAGCAGGCGCTCTGGCAATGCGTTCCCATTGGTTGGCCGCCGTTCGTGCCCTGCGTTTGCCGTGTCGCCCGCGGCTGGTGGCAGCAGCGGTCCCGAACCGCGCGGCGGTTCCGCAGACGGGAATTCTCCCCGCGGCCGATC
>JAYVOY010000711.1:0-2967 GCA_043757645.1 Verrucomicrobiota bacterium | reverse complement strand
TCGACCAGCCGCAGCACAGACTCATGGGTGCGGCGTCCGGGTGGAGCTGGTGGCTGCGGCTGGTCTGCGACACAGCCGCGCTCCGGGGGCAGTGTCCAGATGCACCCCTTCGGAATTCGGGTTGAAAATGCGTCGTTGCCCGCGGCGCTGAAGTCGTTACGATGGGCGGCACAATACAGCCCGTCACCGCGCCCATCTCGGGATGGGTGAGTCGCATGGGCCAACACAATTCCACGGCCATTCCAAACCAGTCTATTCGTCATGAAAGCGACCCATTGCCTTGCCTTGCTGCTCGCCGTTCTGCCGGTTCCGGCGACGGCGCAAACGCCCCGCACCAATGAGGTCGCCGCGTTTCGCGACCTTTTCAATGGCCGGGATCTCACGGGCTGGATTGATGTGAACACCAGCAAGGAAACCTGGACGGTGCGCGAGGGCCTGCTCGTTTGCCGCGGGCTGCCGATTGGCGTGATGCGGTCGGAGAAACAGTATGAGAATTTCATCCTGCACATCGAGTGGCGGCACATGGAGGCGGGCGGCAACTCGGGCGTGTTTATCTGGAGCGAGGGCACGGTGCCGCCGGGGCGCAATCTGCCCAAGGGGATGGAGGTGCAGATGCTCGAGTTGCAGTGGCCCCATCTGAATCCGGACAAGGACGGCAAGCCGCGGTCGCTGGGCTATGTTTCCGGCGAGTTGTTCGGCGCGAATGGACTCGAGGTCACGCCGGACCATCCGCGCGGGCGCCGCAGCGCGTCCATCGAGATGCGTTGCAAGGGCAAGGGGGAATGGAACAGCTACGACGCGGTCTGCGTGGACGGCGTGGTGAAGCTGGCGATCAACGGAAAATTCGTCAACGGCGTGAGCCAGGCGACGGTGAGGAAGGGCTATCTTTGTCTGGAGTCCGAAGGCGCCGAGATTCATTTTCGCAACATCCGAATCCTGGAACTCCCGCCGGGCGTGACCACGCCCGAGCAGATTGCACCTGAAGTCGGGAAGTAGCGCCGCGGATTGTCCTGGCGGCGCGGGGCCGCGGGACCGGTGGTTTAGAGGCCGGGCCGGGCAGGGGCCTGGCTCGGCACAAAATGAAGGAGTCAACCATGACCACGAACAATGACCCTCGCGGAGGTGGGAGCCGGCCACGGAATCGGTCGGAGTGCGTCGTGACCGCGCGCCGCGCCGCGCCGCGGTGGCGCTTGCGCTCCCGAGTTCGGACCAGTCGGACCACAGCGAATTGACCTCATGGACACCACCCGAGTCGTGATCGTGAATTCCGCGGGGGCCGCGGCGCTGGCCGCGGCGCTGCGCGAAATCCTGGCGGAATCGCGCGCGTTCGCGTTCGCCGTCGCGCCCGCACTTGCGCCCGTGCGGGTCGGGCCGGGGAGCGGCGAGAATTTCGCGGGCATTTTTCAAACTGCCGCGCCGCATTTGTGGCTCGGCTGCCTGACCGCCGCGGAACTTTCCGGCGCCGCGCCGCTGCTGGCGGCGGCCGCCCGAAGCTGGCGGCCAGTGCCCGCGATTGTGGTGACGGAGCTGGCCCCGCCCGAGCCACTGGCCGAACTCCTCGAGGCGGGCGCCGCCGATTTCATTCTGGCTCCCCTGCGCGCGGCCGATGTCCTGCCGCGACTGGCCCGCTGGCGGGAGCCGGGGTCGTCGCAGAGCGCCGAGATCATCGAAATCAAGCGGCGTCTCGGCCTGCAAAAGTTCATCGGCGAAAGCCCCGCCTTCGTCCGCGAAATCCAAAAGCTTCCCAAGCTCGCGCAGTGTGACGCCAGCGTGCTGATCACCGGGGAAACGGGCACCGGCAAGGAGATGATCGCCCGCGCCCTGCATTATCTGAGCCTGCGCGCGCCCCGGCCGTTCACGCCGGTCAACTGCGGGAGCATTCCCAGCGACTTGCTCGAGAACGAATTGTTCGGCCACGAGGCGGGCGCCTTCACCAGCGCTGGAGCCGCGGCGCCGGGCCTCGTGACCGCGGCGGAAGGCGGCACGCTGTTTCTGGATGAAGTCGATTCCCTCACCCCCGCGGCGCAGGTGAAGTTGCTGCGGTTGTTGCAGGAAAAAGAATTTCGCCCGCTCGGTTCCACCCGCACCTGCCACGCGGATGTCCGCGTGGTGGCGGCGTCCAACGCGGACTTCCATGCGCTCGTGCGGACGGACGGGTTCCGGCGCGATTTGTATTATCGACTGAACGTTCTGCCGGTGCATGTGCCGCCGTTGCGCGAGCGGCCCACGGACATTCCGTTGCTGGCCCGGCACATCCTGGCGCGAGCGGCGAAGGAACTCGGGCAGCCCCGCAAGGAACTTGCGCCGAACGCGTGGCCCCGGCTCGCGGCGCACCCGTGGCCGGGCAACGTGCGCGAATTGGAAAACGTGCTCCACCGCGCGCTGCTGCTCGCGGACGGGCCGCGGATCGAGACCTGCGACATCGATCTGCTGGGCGCGGGCGGGACGGACGCGGGCGGGACGGACGCGGGCGCAAGTTTTCGGGCGCTCAAGGCGCGGTGCGTCGAGCAGTTCGAGCGCAACTACCTCCAAACCCTCCTCGCCGCCCACGACGGCAACATCACGCACGCCGCGACTGCGGCGCAGAAAAACCGGCGGGCCTTTTTCGAACTGCTGCGCAAGCACCACCTCGTCGGGCAACGCCCGCCGCCGCCGCCCGCTGGCGACCGCGCTGGAACCTAAAAACGGAAGTGCGGACGTGACAAAGGCGTTGGCCCGCGACCAGCGCGGGGAGGCGAAAACTGTGGCGACCCTCGCGCCCGGGCACGGCTCGACCTTCGGACGCGCTGCGGCTGGTCCCGCCCGGCGCGGGACACAGCCGCGCTCCCACCAAAACTCCGGGATGCACCGGATGTCGGGGGGGGGAAGTTAGGGAAACGCTGAACAAAGCACCTGAACCACTAACTGGCACTAATGGACACTAATGAAATCAGGGCCATCGGGTTGGGCGATTAGTGCTGGTTAGTG
>JAYVOY010000710.1:0-2968 GCA_043757645.1 Verrucomicrobiota bacterium | reverse complement strand
CAAGGGCGCGCAGCTCGACAAGTTCACGATGGAAATCGGCGGCAAACCCGTGAGTGCCGAACTTCTCAGCGCCGACAAAGCCCGCAAAATTTACGAGGACATCGTGCGCTCGATGAAAGACCCCGCGCTCCTCGAATACGCCGGCCTCGATCTTTTCAAGGTCCGCATTTTCCCCATCGAGGCCAACGCCCGCAAACGCATCACCCTCGCCTACACGCAACTCCTCAAGGCCGACTCCGGCCTCCTCGCCTACACGTATCCGCTGAACACCGAGAAATTCTCCGCGCGCCCCATCAAAACCGTCGGCCTCAAAATCGAAATCGAGGGCCAGCGCGCGCTCAAGACGCTCTATTCCCCGAGTCACAACGCGGAGATTCGCCGCACGGGCGAGCGCCGCGCCACGATTGGCTTCGAGGCCAGCGACGTCCGCGCCGACCGCGATTTTCAACTGCTCTTCAGCTTCAGCGCCGAGGACGTCGGCGCGAGTTTGCTCACGCATCGCAACGCCTCGGGCGACGGTTATTTCCTGCTCCTCGCCTCGCCCGGCGTGACGGTGAAGGACGACAAGCTCGTGAAAAAAGATGTCACCTTCGTCCTCGACACCTCCGGCTCGATGGCCGGCGCGAAACTCGAGCAAGCCAAGAAAGCCCTCGCCTTCTGCGTCGAAAATCTCAACGACACCGACCGCTTCGAGATCATCCGCTTCGCCACCGACACCGAACCGCTCTTCGACAAACTCACCGCCGTCACACCCGACACGCGCAAGCGCGCGCACGAGTTCGTCCGCAATCTCAAGCCCACCGGCGGCACCGCCATCGACGACGCCCTCAAGAAGGCCCTCAGCCTGCGCCCCGACGCGGGTGACCGCCCCTTCGTCGTCATCTTTCTCACCGATGGCTTGCCCACCGTCGGCATCGTCGATCCCGACACGATTCTCGCCAACGCCACGCGCGCCACCCGCGGCAGCACGCGCGTTTTCTCGTTCGGCATCGGCCACGACGTGAACACCCACCTGCTCGACAAACTCAGCGACGCCACGCGCGCCTTCAGCACCTACGTGCTTCCCGAGGAAGACATCGAGGTGAAGGTCTCGAACTTCTACACGAAAATTAAGGAACCCGTGCTCGCCAATCCGAAGCTCACGTTCCCCGAGAACATTCGCGCGACGAAACTTTATCCCGCGCCGCTGCCCGATTTGTTCAAGGGCGAGCAACTCATCCTCGTGGGCCGCTACGACGGCAAAGGCACCGGCCCGCTCGTGCTCGAGGGCACCGTCAACGGCGAGACGCGCAAGTACACTTACGAAACGAAATTCCCCGCCGAATCTGCCGACAATGATTTCATCCCGCGCCTCTGGGCCACGCGCCGCGTCGGCTATTTGCTTGATGAAATCCGCCTGCGCGGCGACAGCAAGGAACTGCGCGACGAAGTCACCGACCTCGCCCGCCAATACGGCATCGTCACGCCCTACACCGCGTATCTCATCCTTGAGGACGAGGACCGCCGCCACATCCCGCGCAGCGCGCAAAGCCTCCCGACGCTGCAAATGGACGCCCCCGGAAAACGCGAACTCGCCAAAGCCTTCGACTCGTTGCACCGCGACAAGGATGGCGCCGCCGCCGTCGCCAACGCGCGCTCCGGGGCAGAATTGAAGTCCGCGCAAAACGCGGCCCAGGGCATCTACCAGGGTCAACTGGAGGCCAGCCGCCAACTCGCGCCCACGCCCGCGCCGTTGGCTATGACTCCGGGCGCGGCACCGAGCGCGGCCGCGGGCGGGGTGGGGCAGTTATTCCGAAATCCCTCCGCTCCCCGCGCGCTCACTTACTCCGCCTCACCCGCCGGCCCCGGCACACGTCCCTCCGTGACCACCGCGCCGAGCCAGCCGGCCGACACGCAAGCCGCGCCCACCTCGCAATTCGTTCGTGGCAAAAACTTTTTCCAGAACGCCAACCAGTGGATCGATGCCGACGTGCAAAAGCTGACCAACGCCAAGCCCGTGCGCGTGCAATTCAACTCCACCGAATACTTCGCCCTCGCCCGCCGCAGCCCCGAGACCCTTCCGTGGCTCGCGCTCGGCTCCAACGTGCAATTCGTCCACGCCGGCACGCTCTACGAAATCTACGAGTGACGCGGGGGCGTCAGATAGAACGCCAACCATGCCCATTTTGGAGAACCACTTTGGGGCCGTTTATCGCTGCAACGTCCGGGAAAAATGCCCCGCAATATCGGCGCGAATTTGTTCAACGGTCTTTCTGCCAGCCCCACCCGCCTCGCCGCCACGACCATGATGCAACGTAGGCTTCGGAAAGTTTGGGCGTTCGTTTGTGTCAATGCGAGCGGCAGGAGAACAAACGAAGTTCGGCGATGGTGATGGCGAAATCAAAGAACTCTCCCTTGATTGCGACGAACTCGTCAGCGAGGTCGCGCAAGTTCACTTCCCCGCGCCCATGCCAGTCGTCGTCGGCTTCAAAATGCGTGTGGTCCGCCCAGGGTGGTGCCTCCTCACGACATCCAAACAACCGCGCCAGCTTGTGAAGGAGTTCGTTGTCGTCGGTTCCGACTACAAGCGCATAACGCATATTGGGGTCAGATTCCTCGCAAAAGGAAATCTGTGTTTCAGGCGAATGCTTGGCCAAAAAGGCTACGAGCTTTTCAAGTTCGGTGAATTTGTTCATGCGGTGATAAACGGAGTTCCGCGGGTTCCCTGCACGCTGTCAATAGTCTCGCTTAGAGCCTGTTTGAAAAGTGGGTGGAACGGGCTACCAGCCCGTCTTCGGCGGCAACTTGCCGCCGAAGCACCCGGCGGGCTGGTAGCCCGCCGGAACAGGCAGTGGCCTGTTCCACCCCGAACTGAGCTTTAAAACACGCTCTTAGCCTGAAAAAATCATAGTGGGATTGAACGGAGGGGCGGGAAGCGCGTCGGAAGGGCTGTGAATAAAGGCCCAAACCAAACACACCCCGCCGCCGC
>JAYVOY010000709.1:0-2970 GCA_043757645.1 Verrucomicrobiota bacterium | reverse complement strand
CCCGGGCCGTCAGCGCCTTCGCGCCGGAAAAAATCGTCCCGCTGTACCAAAACCTGTATGAAGCCGTGAGCCGCGCCTGAGAAAAAATGGACGTCGTCTTCATCAACGAAAACACGCTGGGGCACGCCTCGTATCTGCTCCCGTTCGTCGCGCAACTCGAGCGACACCCCGAGCTGGGCATCCGCCCGCGCGTGCTCCACGCCACGCCGCTGCCCGAGCTGCTCCGCGCCCGGGCCGACCGTACGATTCCCGGCCTGCGCCGCTTCGGCCTTGATCTCCACAGCGCGCGCTGGCGCCGCCTCGTGAGCCGCCACGTCCGCCGCCAGCTTGACGAACTCCGCCGCCAGCACCGCGTCGATGCCGTCGTCGTCAACACGCAGAGTGTCGCCCTCGCGCTCGCCGATCTCGCGCCGGAGCTGCCGCTGTTCGTCTGTCTCGACGCCACGTTCGCGCAGCTCGCGCGCAGCCCGTGGTTCGCGCCCAACGCCGTCAGCCGCGCGCTGCTGCCCGTCACGCTCGCGCCCATTCGCGGCCGCGAACGCCAGCTCTTCCGCCGCGCGCACCAACTCCTCGCGTGGTCGCAACCCGTCCGCGAATCGCTGGCTGAAGAATATCGCGTCGCTCCCGAGCGCATAAAAATTCTCCCGCCGTCGCTGGAAATTCCCGCGCGCCGTGAAACCCGCCGTGCCGCCCATCGCCGTCCGCAAATTCTTTTCGTCGGCGGTGATTTTCGCCGCAAGGGCGGCCTCGTTCTTTCCGAATGTTTTCGGATGCACTTCGCGGGCAGTTGCGATCTGCACCTCGTCACGCACTCGCAAATCCGCGAGGAACCCGGCGTGTTCATTCATCGCGGCGTGCAGTCGCAATCGCCCGAATGGCACCGCCGCTGGGACGAGGCCGACGTGTTTGTTTTTCCGTCCACGCTCGAGACGTTTGGCATCGTGCTCGTCGAGGCGCTCGCCTTTCAGGTGCCGGTGATTTCCGCCGAGGTCGGGTCCGCGCGCGAGATTCTCGATCACGGAGCCGCGGGAATTCTGCTGCCCAAAATCACGCGCAAGGACCTCGCGCGCGAAATCAGAGCCGTCCTCGAACACGCCGACGCCGCGCGCGCCCGCGCCCAACTCGGCTGGCAGCGCGCCCGCGCCCTCTTCAACCTCGACACCAACACCCGCCAGCTCGCGGAGTGGCTCCATGCCGCAAAGCAGCGGTAAAAACGGCCCACGAAACACACGAAACACACGAAAACAAGGAACCGAACCGGCATTGGCTCCGGCCCGAAAATTTCACGTTTTTCATGACCGCGCACGAACTCAACGCCTTTTCTTTTCGTGTGATTCGTGTGTTTCGTGGGCCAGAAGCTTTTTTCCAGCGATGAGCGAAAACCTCCTCCAAAAAATCTGGCGCACCTCGCCGAGCGCCGCGTTTCGCGCGGTGCGCCAGCACTTCGGCCACTCGTACGGCCCGCGTCGCGTGCCGCCCTCGTGGGTGCGCGTGCAGGCGGGCGCGCTCGCGGGGCGTGAACTTCTCCTCGCCGCCGAACTCGGCGGCAGTTGGCGCGAGATGCTCGCGGGCACTTACGACCGCGACCTCTTCGCGCGCCTCACCGCCGCCGTGCCGCTCGCGGGCGCGACCGTGTGGGACATCGGCGCGCACTTCGGCTATCACACGCTCGGGTTCGCCGCGCTCGTCGGGAGCGCGGGCAAAGTCGTCGCTTTCGAGCCGAACCCCTTCAACCGCGAACGCCTCAAGCTGAATCTCGAACGCAACCGCGACCTGGCGAAAATCATCGAGGTCATCCCGAAGGCCGTCTCCGAGCAGGATGGCGCCGCCGCGTTTGTCTTCAGCGCCGACATCGACAGCGGCGACAGCAGTTGCAGCCATCTCGGCGCCGCGCTGCCCCCGCGCCCCGCCGATGCTTACGCGGAGTTTCGCCGCGAGACCGTCCCCACCGTGCGCATCGACACGCTGATGACCCAGCGCCCCGGCCAATTCCCCAGCGTCATCAAGATCGATGTCGAGGGCGCGGAATGGCTCGTCCTGCAAGGCGGCCGCGAATTCTTCTCGCGCCACAAACCGGCGATTCTCATGGAGGTCCACGACATTCGCCTGATGCTCCACGTCGGCGGTTTCCTGCGCGATCACGGCTACAAAATCCTCGGCGTCGATGAAGCCCACGCCACGCCGTCGCGGTGTTTCATTGTCGCGAAATAGGTTCAACCCCTTGCGCACTCGCTCTGGCGAGCCGCGCGTAATTCCAAACGAAAAAAACTCCAGCGGACCGAAACCGTCAGCGCCCCGGAGCCGCGGGCGCGGCGGCTGGAACGGGTGCAACGGGTGTGGCGGTCTGGGGAATGGGTTCGACAAACCGGAACACCGTTTCGCCCGGCTTGGCGTAACCGAGATGCTCGCGGATCAAGCGCTCCTGCGAACGCCGGTCGTTGTTGAACAATTTGAGCGTCGTTCCCAATTGGTGCCCGCGCGCCTGCTCCGTCGCGACCTCCGACTTCAGGCGGTCGAGATCCGCGCGCATGGTCTGGTTCTGCTTGATGAGCGGCGCGTACCACACGCCGACGGCGACGAGCAGCGCGAAGCCGAGCAGGAAAAGGATGGTGTTCGTCAACACATCCCAAATTCCGGTCGCGGATTTCATTGGCGTGGAGTGGACGGGATTTTCCCGAAAAATGGAAGGCTTGTTGTGAACGAACGAAGTCGCGCGCCACTTTCCACATCGCACCGCCCACTTGTAGGAGACGAGGTAACGAGGCTCTAACTTTTCCCTCACGCCCGCGGATGCGCGTCGTTGTAAATCTTCTTGAGCCGCTCCGTGGTGAGGTGCGTGTAAAGCTGCGTCGTCTGCAAATGCGCGTGGCCGAGCAGTTCCTGCACGCTGCGCAAGTCCGCGCCCGCATCGAGCAAATGCGTCGCGTAGCTGTGACGCAGCTTGTGGGGCGTGAGGTTCGGATCAAGTCC
>JAYVOY010000708.1:0-2973 GCA_043757645.1 Verrucomicrobiota bacterium | reverse complement strand
TCGAGGTGTTGCCGGACAAATCCCTGCCGAAGCAAGGCCCCGGCCGCGCGGACAACGGCAACTTCGTCCTCACCGGCGTGAGCGTCGCGGTCGGCGATTTGCCGGTTGAAGTCGGCGCCATCGAGGCGTCGCACTCGCAGGCGGACCGCCCGGTGAAGCGCGGCAACCAGGCAAAGGGAATTCCCAAGGGCGGCTGGGCCGTGTTGGACGCGGTGGGCAAGCCGCATTTCGCCGTGGTGGAATTGCAGGACAAAATCGGCGGCGGCGACGAGACGGTGTTCAGCGTGAAGTTGCAGCACGACTACGGCACGAAGCACACAATCGGGCTGTTCCGCCTCGCGGCCACGACCGCCGCGACGCCCGTGCTGGTGAGGGATTCCGCGCCGTTGTCGCGCGAGTTGGAGGCGATTCTCGCGACCGCGCCGGCGCAGCGCACCGCGAAGCAGAAGGCGGATTTGGCGGCGCATTACCGGACGTTTGCGCCGCTGCTGGAACCCGTTCGCAAACAAATCGCCGCCGTCGAGGCGAAGCTCGACGGCCTCAACAAGTCGATGCTGCGCACGATGGTCGCGATGCCGGTCGAGCCGCGCATGGTGCGCGTGCTGCCGCGCGGCAACTGGCTCGACGATTCCGGCGCGCCGATGGAACCCGCGGTGCCCGTCGCGCTGGGCCGCGTGAAGGCCGAGAACCGCCGCGCCACGCGCCTCGATCTCGCCGAGTGGCTCGCGTCGCGCGACAACCCGCTCGTCGCGCGCGTGTTCGTGAATCGTTTGTGGAAAATCATGTTCGGCCGCGGCCTCGTCACCACGCTCGAGGATTTCGGCGCGCAGGGCACGAACCCCTCGCATCCCGAGGTGCTCGACTGGCTCGCGGCGGGCTTCATCGACAGCGGCTGGAACATCAAGCAAACGCTCAAGCTCATCGCGCTGACCGAGGCGTATCAACGCACGTCGCGCGACACGCCGGACCTGCGCCTCAAGGATCCCTACAACGCGCAACTCGCGCGGCAGGGCCGCTTCCGCCTCGACGCCGAGATGGTCCGCGACAACGCGCTGGCGATCAGCGGGCTGCTGATTGACTCCGTGGGCGGCAACAGCGTGAAGCCGTATCAGCCGCCCGGTTATTGGTCGTATTTGAATTTCCCGAAACGCGAATGGGAAAACTCCGCGGGCGAAAGCAGCTACCGCCGCGGCTTGTACACGTATTGGTGCCGCACGTTTTTGCACCCAAGCCTCGCGGCCTTCGACGCCTCGCCGCGCGAGGAATGCGTCGCCGAGCGCGTCCGCTCGAACACGCCGCAGCAGGCGCTGGTGTTGCTGAACGACCCAACGTACGTCGAGGCCGCGCGCGTGTTCGCCGAGCGCATTTTGCGCGAGGGCGGGCGGGACGCGGCGGGGCGTTTGCAGTTCGCGTTTCGCGAGGCGATGTCGCGCCAGCCCACGGCGGACGAGCAGCAAATCCTTGTCGGCTTGCAACAAAAGCACGCGGCGCAATACGCGGCGAACCAAGCGGCCGCGGCGGAGTTGCTGCAAAGCGGTGGCAAGCCCGCCGCGAAGGAATTCGATCCCGTGGAATTTGCCGCGTGGATTTCCGTTTCCCGAACGATTCTCAACCTGCACGAAACCATCACCCGCAATTGATCATGAACCCCCTCTTCAATCCCGACGTTCTCAATCGCCGCGTGTTCCTGTGCCGCGCGGGCGCCAGCGTGGGCACCGCCGCGCTCGCGAATTTGCTCCATCCGCAATGGTCGCGCGCCGCCGCACCGACCGCCGACAAATGGCCGGGCGTCATCACCCAGCGTCATCATGCGCCGAAGGTGAAGCGCGTCATCCAGCTCTACATGGCGGGCGGGCCGTCGCATCTGGAGACGTTTGATTACAAGCCCAAGCTTGCAAAGATGCACGGCGAACCGATGCCCGAGAGCGTCACGAAGGGCCAGCCCATCGCGCAATTGCAGGGCAAGGCGCTCAAATGTTTCGGGCCGCAATGGGAGTTCAAAAAAGTTGGCAAAGGCGGCCTCGAGATCAGCGAGATTTTTCCGCAGTTGCACAGCGTCGCCGACGAGATGTGCATCATCCGCTCGCTGCACACGGACGCGATCAACCACGATCCGGCGCACACGTTCATGAACACCGGCACGCTCATCAGCGGCCGGCCCGCGCTGGGTTCGTGGCTCACCTACGGACTCGGGGCCGAGGCGGAGGATTTGCCGGGCTTCGTCGTGATGACCTCGAGCGGGAAGTTCGGGCAATCGCAGCCGATTTCCGCGCGGCAGTGGGCCAGCGGTTTTCTGCCGACGCGCTTCAGCGGGATCGATCTGCGCTCGAAGGGCGATCCGGTTTTGTATGTGAAAAATCCGCAGGGCGTCGCGCCGGGGCAGCAGGAAGACGTCGTGCGCACGGTGCAGAAGTTGAATCAATTGCAGAACAACGTGGTGGACGATCCCGAGATCGCCACGCGCATCGCGCAATATGAGATGGCCTTCCGCATGCAAACGAGCGTGCCGGGCTTGATGGATATTTCCGGCGAACCGGCGAACATGCTCGACCTCTACGGCTGCAAGCCGGGCGATGGTTCGTTCGCGTCGAACTGCCTGCTCGCGCGGCGGCTCGCCGAGCGCGGCGTGCGGTTCATCCAGCTTTATCACCGCGACTGGGATCATCACGGCAGCGTGAAGGACCACGTGCGCGGCACGGCGGCGGAGGTCGATCAAGGCATGGCCGCGCTCATCAAGGACCTCAAGCAGCGCGACATGCTCAAGGACACGCTCCTCCTGTGGAACGGCGAGTTTGGCCGCACGCCGATGGCGCAGGGCACGGGGCGCGATCATCATCAAAAGGGTTTTTCCGTCTGGCTGGCCGGCGGTGGCATCAAGGGCGGCACGAGCTACGGCGCGACGGATGAGTTTGGTTATCACGCGGCGGAAAATGTCGTCCACGTGAACGACCTGCACGCCACCGTGCTGCACCT
>JAYVOY010000707.1:0-11041 GCA_043757645.1 Verrucomicrobiota bacterium | reverse complement strand
CGAAGGCCTCGGCGAGCGCTTCGAGCGGGGATTTTTTCACGGGCTTTTTTGCGAGCACGACGGCGAGCGCGGTGCGTTCGGACGCGCTCAGGCTGGCCTCGGCGTCGGTGCGGATGAACTCGATGAACTTCTCGAAGCTCGCGCCGCCGCGGTAATTCGCGGCGCGCAGGAACCAGTTGAACTGCTCGGTGCGCAGCTCGGTGGTCCAGCCGGTCTTGAGCATTCGCAGCGAGCGCGCGTATTCCATTTGCTCCTCCTGGCCGGGCGCGTTTTTGAGCGCGGCCATGCCTTTGGCGGCAATGTTGGGCGACTGGAGCGCGACGAGGGTTTCGCACAAGACCCAATTCAGTTGGAAATTATCCGCGGGGAACAACGGCTCGAATTTCGCGCTGAGTTGTTGCGCGGTCGCGGCGTCGGGCTGGCCGAAGCGGACGAGGCAAATCTCGCACGTCCGCACGAGTGTGAGGCGTTGCTCGTGCGTGAGTTTTTGCCAGTCAACTTTCAACAACGCGGCATAAATTTTCGCGGCCAGCGCGGGGTCCACGGGCGGTGAACCGGGCTTGCGATGCTGCGGGTCAATGCCCGTGGCACGGGCGAGCGCGAGCAGACTCTCGACTTGAATTCCCGCGTCCTTCTCCGTGAGCGCGCGGTCGGCCCACGCCGCGGCGGGCTGCCATTCGAGGGCGGTGCGCGCGGCCCAGCGGAGATAGCGGTCGCCGCTCGCGAGGTGCGGCCACGCGGTGGCCACCGCGTTCGCGTCGGCCTGGCCGTGGAAGGTTTCGAGTGAGTGACGGAGGGCGCGGGCCTGCGCGGCCGCCGCGTCAATCGCGGGTTTCGCGGGCGCGGTGGATTCGGCACCGGTGTAGGTCACGCGATAAAAACCGGACTGCACCTTGCGTCCGCCGATGGCGAAATACAGCGCGCCGTCCCGCGGATGAATGATCGCGTCGGTGAGCGGCAGCGGCGCGCCGGAGAGGAATTCCTCCTTCGTCGCGGTGTAGCCGGAGCCTTCGGGTTTCAAATGCACCGCGTACAGTTTTCCCCAGCTCCAATCGAGGATGAACAGCGCCTCCTGATATTTCGCGGGGAACTTCGCGCCGTAGCCGAACGTCATGCCAGTGGGCGAGCCGGGGCCGATGTTGAGCACGGGGCCGAGGTTGTCGGGGTACCACTCGGGGCGTTTGCCCGCGCCGTTGCGCCAGCCGTATTCGGAGCCGCTCGTCGCGAGGCACACGCGCGTGGGGCGATACCACGGCGTGTTGAAATCGTATTCCATGTCGGCGTCGTAGGTGAACAACTCGCCGTCGTGATTGATCGCCGCGTCGAAAATGTTGCGGTAACCGGAGGAATGCGGCGTGAAGTTTTTCCCGTCGAGCGACACGCGATAAATGATGCCGCCGGGTCCGAGCACTTCGCGCATGAAGCCGCGCCCGTCGGGCATCCGCGGCAGGACGTGATCCTCGCCCCACACGAGCGGGACCTTCGAGCCGCTGAACGCGGTGGGCTTGGTGCCGTTGCCGGTGATGAGGAAGAGCGACTGGCCGTCGGGCGCGGGCAGGATGGCGTGAACGCCGTGATCGCCGCGCGCGTTCATCTCGCGGAGCAGTTCGACCTTGTCGAGCGTGTCATCGTTCTTCGAGGAGGTGACGCGGTAGAGGCCGCTGGGGATTTTATTTTCGTAATCATTCACGGCGACGTAGAGGCCGTTGTTCAGCCACAGCAAACCGTTCGCGGCGCGAATGGCGGCGGGGATTTTCTCAATCGTCGCGGGCTCGAGCGGCTGGCCGGGCGCGGGCGGCGCGAAGCGGTAGAGGCCGCCGTATTGATCGCTCGCGATGATGCGGCCCTTGGCGTCGGTGCAGAGATTGACCCACGAGCCTTGTTCGGCGGACGGCACGGAGTAGAGCAGCTCGACCTTGAAATCCTTCAGCGCCTTGATGCGCGCGATGGGCGTGGCTTTGTTTTCGTTGACGGCGAGGCCGGTGCCGGGGCGCGCGGCGGCGGGTTTCTTGGCGTCCTTGCGCGCGGCGGCGGCGTGGGTGTTGGTGGCAAGCAACGTGAACGCGAGGAGCAGGGCGGCGGGGCGGAACAATTTTTTCATAAAGCGTGGCGGCGATTAGAACACACGGCGGGCGGGGCGCAAATGGGGAGTTGGGAAAAGGAGAGCAAACCCGCGCATACAAACCGTAGTCGCACGCGGGAAACGAGGCGGAGCGCGGCTGTGTGCGGAGCACCAGCCGCAGCGCGCGACCAGCGCGAGGGCCGTAGAAATATCTCACGACCTCTTCGTGAGGCCGCCGCTGCGGCTGGTCTGCGACACAGCCGCGCTCCGCCCCGGGGCGAACGTGTTGGAAATCTCATTAGCACCCGGTTTCAACCGGGTGTTGGGGCGGCGGAAAGAGAGGAACCGCTTCAGCGGTTTGCCCGACGCGCGGGAAACTGCTGAAGCGGTTGAAAGGTTTTTTGGTCGCGGACACCCGGCTGAAGCCGGGTGCTAATGAGAGGGGAATTCGCGTCGCGAAAAACCGCGCCGCACCATCGGAAAAATTGCCGCGCATCCGCACGCCGCGCGAAACCATTTCATCCCGCCACCGGAGGCAGCCCGAGTTGCGCGCGCAGCCACGCGGCGAAGGTGGTGGCCTTCGTTTCATCGCACCAATCGGCGAGGCGCTCGGTGCGGTTGTCGCGGAGGTGCAGCGTGGGCGCGTGCGAGTAGGTCGTTCCGCCCTTTTGGCCTTGGTGAGCGACGCGCTCGATCGCGATGGATTTCACGTCGGCGTAGCCCAGTTGCGTGGCTTCGCGGCGTCCGCAAGTACGCGGCAACGTGAGCGTGTGCGCGGCGCGGTCGAGCACGAGATCGTCGCGACCGGAACTCAGCCGCCGCCAGCGGAGGAGGAACGCGAGCACCGCCACCGTGAAAATGCCGCCCCACGCAAGTCCGGCGACGCGCACGGATGGATTGGTGCCGGCGCTCAAGCCCACGATGAAAATCGTCGCAAACGCCGAGCCGCCCAACGCCAGCAGCGCCGCGGCGAGGGGCGTCACGGTCGCGAGACACGCGTGCGTGTGCCCGAAGCGCTGCGTCACGGGCACACCGGCGGCCTGTGGCCAGAGCCTGCGTTGCAGCGCGGTGAGCGGCACGAGCCAGATCGCAAGCATCACGCAATTGAAGGGCGTGAGAAAAATCGCGAGGAAAAGTTCGCTGCCTTCGAGGCCCGTCAGCAGCACGGCGTCGGCGGGATTCTCCGGGTCGTAGTGGACGGTGACGGATTTGGCTTTCGGGAAATCTTTCGTCACTTGCTCGGCCCACTTCGCGTCGCCGCCGGACATGTCGCCGTGATGGAAACATTCGCTGGTGAACTCGCGCCCGAGAACCGTGTAGGCGAAGTGAATCTTGGGCTGGTAATTCGTGCCGCCCTTGCTGCCGCGCGAACGGATCACCTCGCTGTGCGTCACGGTGCCCGTCGTGGTGGCGAAGCTCTCGGCGTGGAGGCGTTGATAAACCGTGCGGCCGATGAACCAGTCGAATCCGAGCGTGATGCCCGACCAGAAGAGGCCGAAAAAAAGCAGGAAACAGCCGCCGATGTTCATGGGGATTTGATAACACCGAAGCCGCTGCGGGAAAACCACCAAAGACGTGTGGAGCGCGGCGCCGCGAAATTCGCGCGCGCCTGTTTCGGAGTTCGGGTTTCAACCTAACTTCCGCAATTGAAACCGCCACAAAGAGGCGCAAAAGGCACAAAAGCATTTACAGCACCAAACCGAGGTCTTTTCTTCCCTCGGCGGGTGAATGGGCAGCACGGTTCAACACCGCGAAATCCGTGCTGGTTTTGCGCCTTTGGTGCTTTTTGGCGGCCCGTCAATTGCGGCTTTTTGGTTGAAGTGGTGAAACGGCTTCGCCGCCACGATGGGATGTTTGGGGCGCAGCTCAGTTTATTGCACTTCTCATTAGCACCCGGCTTCAGCCGGGTGTTGCCGGGGCAGCGAATCGGGCAGCCGTTTCAACGGCTTTGGCGGAGCGGTCAGCCACGAGAGCATGGAAACCGCTAAAGCGGTTGTGCTAATTCGCCGTCCCAGACACCCGGCTAAAGCCGGGTGCTAATGAGATGGGAACATCGGCTGCAAGAAACTGAGCTGCGCCCGGATGTTTGTCGCGCCGGAGGCGGTGCTTGTTGGAAGGAAAACTGGTCGCTACTCTCGCCCGGCCATCATGCACTGGACTGAGCCATCCGAAATTGCAAGCGCCGCCGTCTGCGAAGGCTGCGCCGAGGAGGAAGCGGCCCGGAGCGCGTGCAGCTCAAGCTCCACGACTGGTTCCTCCCCGCCCTCTACCAGCAAGGCGCGGACACCGCGCTGCTCCTTCCGCCTGGTAGCAGCCGACGTGAGGAGGCTCCATCTTCCTCCGCCGCCCGGAAAGGTCAGAGCCTCGTTACCTCGGCTCCTACACCCCGAACGAACCTCCCCAAACCTCCCGAAGCCGGCTTCTTTGGGCGCAGGCTCAGTCTCTGGCACCTCGAGCGCTGGTTCGCCGGCCCCACCCGGCGCATCACCCTCACCGGTTTTGGCGGCCAGGGCAAAACCGCCCTCGCCCAGGAAGCCGGCCGCTGGCTCACCCGCACCCACCTTTTCCAGGCCGCCGTGTTCGTGGATTACTCCCGCGTGCAGGCCGCCGATGCCGTGGCCGTGGCCAAAAATGAAATCGGCAAGGTCTTCGATCAGACCCTGCTGGACGCCACCGCCGCCACCGCGCTGCTCCGGGAGACGCCCACGCTCGTCATCCTCGACAACCTCGAGGCCCTCGCGCCGGAATCCCTGCGGGCGCTGCTGGATGCGGTGGTGAAGTGGTCCGAGGCGGGCGGCTCGCGCGTGCTCTGCACCACCCGCCGGCCCGAATTCAACCATGCGGCCTACAAGGTCGAAGGCACCAACCTCCACCGGCGCATCCAGCTCGACGGCCTCGGCGGCAAGCAATCGCCCGACGACGCGCTGGAATGGTGCGCCGCGCTGATGAAACTGGGCGAACCGCCCACCGTGCCGGCGCCCAAACGCGAGGCGCTCATCGAGTTGTTTGACCGGGTGAAGTTCCATCCGCTCTCCATCCGCGTGCTGGCGCAGCAACTCAAGACCCGCCGCATCGCGGAGGTGGGCGGACGGTTGGAGGAGTTGCTTGTGTCTGGTAGGAGCCGACGTGAGGAGGCTCCATCTTCTCTTCCTGAAAACAGTCAGAGCCTCCTTACGTCGGCTCCTACAAACGAATCCGAGGCCCCCCCCGCCGGGCTGCTGGCCTCGCTCGAACTCTCGCTCGACACGCTGGACGCCGCCGCCCGCCGCCAATCTCTGGCCCGGCCTGCGCCGGCAGTTGGAGGCGGCGGCGCTGCTCGAGGCGGAGGCCATGCCGGGCGTGGCCGTGCCGTTCCTCCGGTTTCATCCCACGCTGGCGATGACGGAGGGCAATCTAGCCGAAGCCGCCGACCGCCACCGCACCTCCCTCGCGCTGTTCCAGCAATTGCGCGAACCGGCGAGCGAAGCCGTGGTCTGGCATCAACTGGGCATGGTCTTCGAGAAAGCGCGGCAGTGGGACGAAGCCGAGCGGCACTACCGCGAGTCGGCGCGCATCAAGGAAGACCAAGGCAATCTGGCCGGCGCGGCCCAGACTTGGAACAACTTGGCCGTCCTTGGCATGATGGCTGGTAAGCCGGACGCGGCGGAGCTGTGGTATCGGAAGGCTATTGAGGGCTTTCGCGCGGGTCAGGAAACCATCAACCTCTCCAAAGCCCTCAGCAACCTCGCCAACCTTCTGCAAACCCAGTCCGGACGTTTGACCGAGGCGCGGCAACTGGCGGAGGAGGCGCTGGCCATTGACCAGACGCTCGACCCCGGCGCGGCGGAGATTTGGAAGATCTACAACATCCTCGCTCAGATTGCGGAGCAGGAGGCGTTGGGAGTCCCGCCTTCAGGCGGTTCGGGCGGTGGACCGGCTAAAGCCGGAACTCCAAACCAAGCCCGCGAATACCGCCGCCTCGCCCGCGAGGCCCGCCGCAACTTCGCCGGCACCCGCCATCAACTCCGGCAGCACGCCCCGTTGATTGTCGGCACTGTCATGGCTGCTCAAGATTCTCAGCAGCGACCGGTTCTCGACGAAGTTCTGAAGCGCTATACCGACACGAGTTGGAAAGAAATGGTCGCTGCCATCCACCGCGTCGTTGCGGGTGAACGCGACGAGGAAGCCATCCAGCAGGGCCAATTCGGCAACGGGCCAATCATCCTCGACGCCATCCTCACCGGCCTGCGCGACCCGCAGACGCTCGCGGACCTGCTGCCGTCCGAGTCGCCGGCAGCGGAGTAATACCAACTGCCGAAAATGTCCGGTATAACCCGTGGTGGTAGGGCCGTCGCTGTGCGCGGCCTCGTTCGGGGTTCTAACTTCGCCGTCCCACCGGGACAAACATGGGAAAAGGCAGATCGGGGAACGAGGCCGCGCGCAACGCGGCCCTACCAGTGCTGCGGTCGGTAGGGCGCGCAGTCCTCTGCGCGCCGCCCGGCAATCCACCGCGTCCTTTGCTCCCCACGCCCCGGCGGGCAGAGGACTGCCCGCCCTACCAGCGTTCCACCGAAGTTCACCAGGAGTTGGTATAACTTCAGCCCGAATTCCGAAATGAGAATGGGGAGCGCACGCGGCCCGCGTGCTGGTTTGGGCGGCCCGCCCAAACCAGCGTGTCCCAGTTCTAACTTTCTTCTCCGCGCAGAAAAGTGAGTGGAACGAGGTTTTCGGCGAGCCGCCGAAAACGGCACGCCAGCGGCGTGCGCTCCCCGCGCTGCTGCGCGGCGCGCAACCCCGACTTCGGCGTTCGGGTTCATTGCACCTGAAAAAAGCCGACGCCGCCCACGAACCACACGAAAAGAAAAGGCGTTGAGAAAACCCGCGGACTCACTGAACCGAAACCATGCAGTTGGCGGACCGCCGCCGTCTCGGCGGCTCACGGCGCGGGCGGTCCGGCGCGGCCATTGACGCACTAACTTTGGTTCACCATTTCGTGAGACGTTTGCGCAACGATCAAAGCTCGCAGCAGCCCCGTTCGGACGGGGTGAGCCGCCGGGACGGCGGCGCTACGACTGCATGGTTTCGGCTGAACCGGGGGGTGAATCTGCGGACACTTGGAGCATTTCCGCAAATGATGTAGCGCAGGCGTCCGCGCCTGCGAGTTGCGGGGGCGTCTCGCCGCAAGCCCCCAAGGCACCGGGACGGTGCTTTCACTCGCAGCCGGGACGGACTGCGCCACGTAAAAAATGGAAAACTCTCTAACCCCGGTTTGGCCCTTTGTTTTCGTGGGTTTCGTGGGTTTCGTGGGCCAATTCTTCCGCCGCTTTTCGCATGAAGATTCGCGCGGTGCGGGTTCCCCGAATCATCGCGCACAGAAATCGCGGGGGACGCCGACGGGGGCGGCGCGCGGGGCGCGCGCCGCTCAGTTTTCCAGCGACTTCGGCGGACCAAGCAGCGCGGCGTACACAATGGCTTGACGCGCGGTGGCGGGGCTTTTGAGCACTTCGAGCGCGACGGGGGAACGGGTGCGGGTGCGCCGCGTCTCGAAGGTGGCGGGGGCGGCGTGGCGCGTTTTATCGACGATCTGCCGCATCCGCTCGGCGACTTGGGCGTGCAGCGTCGCGCCGTGGTTGTAGGCGGATTCGGCGGTCGAGAAGGTTTCGGCTTGCCTCATGCGCGCGGCGCCCTGGCGGTTGATGTCGGCACCGTATTGGTAGGCGTCGTCGGCTTCGCGAAAATCGGCGAGGGGACGTGAGGGCGCGTCGCTTTCCTCGGACATCGGCTCGGGCGCGGTGGCGTGGCGCGCGCGCGCGGGAAGCGGCGGCGGCGCTGGCGTGGGCGCGGAGCGGGCCGGAGCGATGATGGGCGGTGGCGCCGGCAACGGCAGCGGCGGCGGCGCGCCGCTCTCGCCTTCGAGGAGGCGGCGCAGTTCCTCTTCCCAACGCGTCGCGGGCGCGCCGGGCGGCGCGGGCGCGGAAGGGCCGCGGTTGGGTTGCGGCGGCGGCGGCGGCGTTGTGCCCGCGGCTTTTTCTTCCGCGCGGCGTTTCAGCCAATTGGAAATCGCCGAGAGGAGGAAGATGACGAGGACGACGACAAATGACTCGGGACTTGCCGCCAGCAGCGCGTCGCGAGAGACGGCGAGCGTGGTGAAGGTGGCGGGTCCGATCATAAGCAGCGGGGCGCGGTGGCGGGTGGGCGCGGGTGCGAGTTGCGTGTGGTGGTCCGCTAAAAGCGCCCGTGTTTACTTGCTCGATCCCGGAGGCCCGCCAGCGATGGTTTCGCGCATTTGCGTGTCGGCCTGCATGTTTTTCAAGCGGGTGTAATCCATGATGCCGAGGTTGCCGGAGCGGAAGGCTTCGGCGATGGCGAGCGGAATTTGCGCCTCGGATTCCACGACACGCGCGCGCATTTCGGCCACGCGGGCGCTCATTTCCTGCTCGACGGCGACGGCGGCGGCGCGGCGGCTTTCGGCGTGGGCTTGCGCGATGAGTTTGTCGGCCTCGGCTTGTTCGGCCTGGAGTTTCGCGCCGACGTTTTCGCCGACATCGAGGTCGGCAATGTCGATGGAAAGAATTTCAAACGCGGTGTTGGAGTCGAGCGCTTTGCCCAGCACGGTTTTGGAAATGCGGTCGGGATTCTCGAGCACGTCCTTGTAGCTGTTGGAGGAACCGATCGTGGTGACGATGCCCTCGCCGACGCGGGCGATGATGGTTTCCTCGGTCGCGCCGCCGACGAAGCGGTCGAGATTCGTGCGCACCGTCACGCGCGCCTTGGCCTTGATGACGATGCCGTCCTTGGCCACGGCGTCGATGGTGGTCTTGCCGCTGCTGGGCGCGGGGACGTCGATGACCTTCGGATTCACGGAAGTCTTCACGGCTTCGAGCACGGTTTTCCCAGTGCCCTTGGTGGCGAGGTCGATGGCGCAGGCGCGGTCGAAATCCAGGTGAATGCCGGCCTTGCGCGCGGCGATGAGGGCGAGGACGACCATTTCGATGGCACCGCCGGCGAGGTAGTGCGTGGAGAGTTCGTCGATCGTGATGGGCAGGCCGGATTTGACGGCGGTGATGCGCGAATCCACGACGAGGGCGACGGGGACTTTGCGCAGACTCAACGCGATCAAATCGAAAAATCCGACGGGCGCGCCGGACATCGCGGCGCGGATGAAGATGCTCAGAAAGCTGAAGGCCCAGATGAGAATGCCGAGGCCGAAAACAAAGGCGATGGCGGCGACGATCATTTCGATCGTGCCCAGGGCGAGGAACAGGGAGGGAGTTTGCATGGGATTCATTTTGGTGATTTTTCGGAATTAAATTTGGACTCGGATTCGGACTGGCACTCGGACTTGGAAAAACGCGGTTCAGGCGGCGCGCACGACCACGCGAATGCCCTCGGTGGCGATGACTTTGATGGGCGTGTTGGGTTCGATCAATGGGCCTTCGGAGATCACGTCCACCCGCTGGTTGTTGATGACGGCGGTGCCGGAGGGACGAAGCGTGGTGAGCGCGACGCCGGTTTGATGGAGCAGTTCGGGGCGTTCATTATGGATTTCGCCGACGGTGTTGTGCGAGACCAAGTGCCGCGTGAAACGGCTCTTCGGGAAATGGCGAATCCAAAAAACCGTTCCGACGAGGAGGCCGAGGATGACGATGAGGAACACCGAGTTGCCGGGGCCGGCGCCGAGATCGCGATAGGCAATGACGACGCCGGCGGCGAGGCAAATCATCCCGGCGATGCCCGCCACGGCGCCGGGCAGGACCGTTTCCAACAACAGCAGGATGGCCCCGGCCACAAGCAGTGTTACGACCAACATCATGGCGCGGGAGAATAGGGGTGCTTGTTCGGCTCGCAAGGACAATTGGCCACGCCCGCGCCCACCCTGCCCTTCCGCGCTCACTTCTTCGACAACGACTCCAGATAATCAAGCAGCGACGCGAAATCCGCGACCGTCGTCCCGTTCAACAAACCCTCCGGCATGATCGACAGGTCGCGCTTCTCACGCTTCACGATGTCCTTCACGGCGATCACGATTTCCTGCGCCGCCGCGTTGCGCACCGTCACCTTGTCCGCCGCCTCCAGCGTCACGAAGCCGTCGATCTCCGTCTCGTCCTTCAGCACAAACCGCTGCGTGACGAAACCCTGCGCGATCGATTTGTTCGGCAGCAAAATATTCTCCGCCAAATCACGCCGTTTGAAGATGCTCGAAATCGTCCCGAGAAACGGCCCCTTCAACGGCTGCTCCGGTTTCACCGTGTGACAATTCATGCACCCAAGCTGCGTGAAAACCTCCTCGCCGCGCGGGATCGAACCCGTCGTCTTCATGATCGCGTCGAGCACGTCGGGCACTTTCAGCGTGCCGAGCAACGGCCCCGTCGCCGGCGTCGGCGGCTGCAATTTCAGGCGATCCACCGCCTTCTTCGCCGCGGCCGCCACGGCTTTGTCCGGGTCATTGAGCGCGAGCAAAATCTTGTCGCCCAAAACTTTTTTGTTCGCCAGCACCGACGCCGCGATCAACTGCGCGCGCCGCTTCGGCTCGCTCCAGCCCGCGTCAAACGCCGCGCTGATTTGGTCGCGCGCCTTGTTCTTCGGCTTCAGCCGATCGACGATTCGCAGCAGCGTCGCATCCGCCCACACCGCCCCGCCGCCCGCCGCCGTCGCGGCCTCCGCGAGCAGCACCGCGTGCTCTTTTTCAACTTTGGTGGAAGTGAAAACCGCCTCGCCCGCCGTCTCCAATAGTTGGCCGTCCCCCTTCGCCGCCTGCAATTTCGCCACCGCCGTCAGCAACGCGCGCACCGCCTCCGCGTTCAACTCCGCGCGGCTCAACGCCTGAATCGCGTTGGCCCGCGTCTCACCCGCCGTGTCGTCCGCACCCGCGACTTTGACCAACAATGGCAGGGCCGCCGCGGGCACCGTGCTCACGCGCGCCAACTGGCCGACGACCACCGGCGCGACCGACGCGTCCTGCTCGACCAGCGCCAGCAGCTTCGTCAGCGCGCCCGCCGA
>JAYVOY010000706.1:0-2977 GCA_043757645.1 Verrucomicrobiota bacterium | reverse complement strand
CGGCGGCCAGTTGCTGGCACCAAGTGAGCGGGCGCAACCAGCCCCAGAACAAGGCGCTGCCTGCGTGCGGAGAAAGCTGCTGATCGGTGAAGCCGATGGCGATTGCCTTGTGTCGCGGGGCGAGCAAAACAGGAATCTGCCTGTCTGCCTCCCGTCTTTGAGGAGGGCGAGCGGAGCGAAGGCCGACGAAACCCCTCGACCAAGGGACAGTTCCAACCGCCACATCACCTGTCCCCTTTTGAACTCGCAGCCGTCCCCTTTTGTTCCCGCCGCGACACAACTTCGCCCACGCAAGACCGCTGCGGGATAACCCGATTTCTCAGAGAAAACCGGAAGCTCAAAATTCAAAGCCAAAAGCTCAAGGGAATAACCAAGCACCAACCGCCCCAGCTCAACGCCAGCGCCCGTGGAATTTGGCGCTTTGAACTTGGATTTTCCCTTGAGCTTTGAGCTTTGAATTTTGAGCTTCAGCAATGTCAGGCAATGCCCGCCACCCCCAGCAACTCTTCGATCTCCTCATACGTCGCCACGACGTTATCCGCCTGCGCCAGCCGCGCGGCGGGCAGCGAGTTCGTGATCGCGATCACCGTCATGCCCGCGGCCTTGCCCGCCTGCACGCCCGCGGCGGAATCCTCGATCACGCAGCATTCGGACGCGGGCACGCCGAGCAATTCCGCCGTGCGCAGAAAAATGTCCGGCGCGGGTTTTCCGTGCGCCACATCCTGCACGCTCACGACCGTGGAGAAAAATCGCCGCAGATTTTTCAACTCCAGCACCGCCTCGATCACCGTGTGCATCGACCCCGACGCCACCGCCAGCCTGTGCCCCACCGCGACCTTCGCGACCAAATCCGGCAGCCCCGCGAAAATCGGCTGCTCCGCGCGGAGTATCTCGATCAGCCGCCGCTGCTTCCACGCCGTCAATTCCTCCAGCGATTGTTTCGGCTGATGCTTCGCGACGAAATCCAGCCACAGCGCGCGATCCGACCGCCCGAGATACGCCTCGAAATCCATCCCGTGCCGTTCGCCGTAACCCATCGCGTCGAACACCTCGCGAAACGCCCGCACGTGCCGCGGTTCGCTGTCCACGATCACGCCATCCATGTCAAAAATAACCGCCGAAAATTTCTTCATAACCACCCGCCGTCACACTTCAAAAATTTAACGCCCCGTCCCGCCCGCTCAAGCGCGCCGCTCCCACACCGCCACAAACATCCCGTTGCCCCCCGTCACCTGCGGCCACAGCCACAACTGCACCCGCGCCGTCTCTGCGGGCCGAAACGGATCGCGCAACCCCACCGCGCGAAACCCCGGATGCGCCCGCTCGAACGCCGCCGCCACGCCCGTCGTCTCCGCGCCCGTCAGCGTACACACCGCGTAAACCAAGCGCCCGCCCGGCTTCACCGCGCGCGCCGCGTTCGCCAGCAAACGACCCTGCACCGCCGCCAGTTCCGCGACATCCTGCGGCGTCACCGTCCAGCGCGCGTGCGGATTTCGCCCCCACGTTCCGCTCCCGCTGCACGGACCATCCACCAACACGCCATCGAACATCGTCTTCGTCGGCAACCGCTCGCCGCCCTCCCACAGCGCGCAACGATAATTAAAAACCCCCGCGCGCCCCGCCCGCAATTTCAGCCGTTGCAAGCGCCACTCCACGCGATCACTCGCCCAGATCAAACCGCGATTCTCCATCAGCGACGACACGTGCAGCGTCTTCCCCCCCTCGCCCGCGCACGCGTCCCACCACGTCTCGCCCGGCTGCGGATCGCACAAACGCCCGACCGCCTGCGACGCGATGTCCTGCAACTCGAACGCCCCCGCCTGAAACGCCGCCGTCCGAAACAAATCCCCCTCGCCCGCGAACCGCACGCTGTCCGCCCACGGCCCCGCCGCCGCGCCCGCGAGTCCGGCCACCACGCCCGCGCCCGCGCCCCGCCGCGCGCGCAACCACAAGACCGGCTCGCGTTGCAACGCCCGCACCCACGCCGGCGACACCGCGACGTGTTCGCGCGTCCACGCCGGCACCGCGCGTTCGAGCAACTCCGCGTCCGGGAACGACTCCGGCTCGCGCGCGAATCGCTCCGCCAATTCCACCGCCGCCGCGACCTGCATGGCCAGCGCGCGCGTGCCGTCGAGCCAGCGATGCCAGCGCTCGAAGGCGAACACCGCCCGGCTCACCGCGCCCGCGTCGCGCCGCGGCAACCGCGCCGCCTTCAACTCCGCGCGCAGCACCGCGTCCGCCGGATGCTCCCGGTCCACCTTCGCGATCACCGTCGCGGCAAATTGCAGCAAGCGCACATGCATAAAGTTAAATGCCGCGCCTCCAATGCCAGACGCGCCCCCGCGCCGCAAAAGAAATCCCCAGTCGCATGAAATCATGAGGCAACCAAGCCACCGGCGGTGCGTGCTAATCCGTAACGATGCCGTAGGACCGCCGCCGTCTCGGCGGCTCACGGCGCGGGAAGTCCGCGAGGTCAATTCCCACGCCAGCTTTTGGTTCCCCATTCAGTGAGCATTTTGTGCCGTGGAAAATGCGCGCTTCCGCCCCGTTGGGACGGTGTGAGCCGCCGAGACGGCGGCGGTCCTACGGCATCGTTACGGTTGAGCATTGTCCGCCCCGAGTCTCCCCCGCCGCGTGCCCGGCGTCGCCGGTCCCCCCGCCCGCCCCGCTCCGTCGCCGCGGACGGCACGCGTTTGGGGTTGCCGACAAACGGTGCCCGCAATCGCATTTTCAAAGTTTGCCAACACCCGCCCGATCCTTTAGCAACCCACCGTCAATCCGAACCAATTTGCTATGGCTGAACCGACCAAAACTTTCACCGTGGACCGCCTGACCGTGAAAGTTTACCCGACGCCCGCCAGTCTCGTGGCGGATGCCGCGGCCGCGGCGCAGGCCCGCTTGATCGCGGCCATTCGGCAACGCGGCGCGGCGGCCGCCATTCTCGCGACGGGCAATTCCCAACTGCAATTCCTCGACA
>JAYVOY010000705.1:0-2980 GCA_043757645.1 Verrucomicrobiota bacterium | reverse complement strand
AGGTGAGGCCGGATTTTTCGGAGACCTGGATTTGGTTGATGCCGCGGAGCTGGTACTCGATCGGGTCCTCGATGGTGATGATTTTGCGGACGTCGTCGTTGATCTCGTTGAGCGCGGTGTAGAGCGTCGAGGTTTTGCCGCTGCCCGTCGGGCCGGTGACGAGAATGATGCCGTGCGGCAACGCGAGGACGCGGCGGAAGGAGGTGAGTTCGCGGTTGTCGAAGCCCAGTTCCTTCATGCCGAGAAGCGTGGAATTCTGGCGCAACAACCGCATGACGACGGCCTCGCCGTGCAGCATCGGAATCACGGAAACGCGGATGTCCACCTCGGCGGCGTCGAGACGGATTTTGATGCGACCATCTTGTGGGAGGCGCTTCTCGGCGATGTTGAGATGGCTGAGAATTTTCACGCGCGAAACGATGGCGGGTTGAAAACGCTTGATCTGCGCGGGCACGGGCACGTCCTGCAACACGCCGTCGATGCGGTAGCGGATGCGGAGTTCGTGCTCGAAGGGTTCGAGGTGAATGTCCGACGCGCGCAGTTCGATGGCGTCGCGGAGGACTTGGTTGACGAAGCGGATGATCGAGGCGTCCTCGGCGGCGCTGTCGAGGTCGGTGTTTTCCTCGTTGTCATCGCTGACGACTTGGAGGGGCGCTTCCTCGCCGAGCGTGTCGATGGTGTCCGCGCCGACGCCGAGGCGCTTTTTCATCTCGCGCTGGATGGCCTCGGTGGGCGCGAGCACGGGGCGCAGGCGCAGGCCGGTGATGCTCTTGAGCGAGTCGAGCGCCTGCGTGGCGAAGAGCCGCGCGGTGGCGATCTCGACGGTGTCGTTGACGCGGCGGAGCGGGAGAAGTTCGTCCTTGAGCAACAGCCGCGCGGGGAAAAGCGAGAGGACTTGTTTGTCCGGCTCGATGTCGTCGAGCGACGTGAAGGGCACGTCGTATTCGCGCGCGAGCCAGCGGAGAATTTCCTCCTCGGTCGGGAGCGGCGCGGCGGGCAGCCCGGCGCGCGTGTCGGCGAAGGCTTCGGCATCGACCGCAGAGAGTTGCCGGGCGGAAACCATCCGCGCCAGCAACTCCCGCAGCGGTGAATTCTCGGTGCTGACCGAAGTCATGGGGCGTCGGTGCCGGGATTACTTGAGCAATCCCATCAGCACGGCCTGGGCTTCTTGGCGGGCGGAGAGCAACTGGCGGAGTTCGTCCTGCGCCTTCTCGACCTTGGCGTCGCGTTCTTTGCGGGTGTCGCGGAACTTGGCGAGCTTGGTCTTGATTTCCACCGCGGGGGCTTTCGCTTCGAGGGCTTTCTGGAGGGCCTCGGCGTCGGGGTTCGGTTCGCCGCGGGTGGGGCCGCCGCGATCGCCACCGGGTCGTCCCCCGAAGCCGCTGCCGGAACGGGCGTCGCGCTGGGCGGTGAAAACTTTTTCGACGCGCTCGGAGAGGATCTTCCATTCGGCGTCGTCCTTCACCTCGAATTGCTCGCGCAGGCGTTCGAGCATGCGGGTGCGGAATTCGGCGGGATCGGAGTTGCCGCGCGTGCGGCCACCGGCGGGCGGCGTGGCACCGGGCGCGGCGGCAGGCGGCGTGTCTTGGGCGAGCAGGCTGGGCGCGGTGACCGCGAAGGTCAGCGCGACACCGGCGACGAGGGAGGTGAGGTGTTTCATGAGTGCTGCGAGTTGAGTTTTGATGGGAACAACGGAACACCCGGCAGGCATGGCCCACTGGGTCGCGGCAGGCTAGCGCACGCATTGTGCCAACGTGTGTTTGCGGGGGTTTTGGGGAGCGCGGGTTGCGGACGCGCAAGGGTTGCGCGGCTCGCGGAAGCGGCGCTGCGCAAAGTTTGCGCGGCGGGAGCGATGCGGGCGTCGGTGGTGTTCGGCGAAAAAGATCAGGTGAAAGACGTCCGATCGTCTGCAATCAGAAGTGGGGAGGTGTCGCGCGAAGGAGGCGAAGGAGGCGAAGAAACGAGTGAAGCGTCCGGCCCGTTCCTTCGCTTTCTTCGCCGCCTTCGCGCGACACTGTCTCTTCGGCTGTCCGAAAAATCGTCGCCGACGCAAGCAAAGCAAAGCGAAGAAGCGTTGAACCCGGACTCCGAAACAGGCTCACGCGAATTCCGAGGAAACGTGCGCGGGCGCGGTGTTTACGCCGTAACGATGCCGTAGGACCGCCGCCGTCTCGGCGGCTCACACCGTCCAAAGGCGGTGGCGGCGGGCATTTTCCGCAGTTCAAAAAGTTCCCTGAACAGTGAACCAAAAGAGGCCGTGGGAATGACCCGTGCGGACTTCCCACGCCCGGAGCTGCCGAGACGGCGGCGGTCCTACCTGCGGCATCGTTGCGGCTTGGCGGGTGTCGCTTTCTCCGAGCGCCCACGCCGGGCAATGCGCGGCGCTCCGCGGCGGATTCCTCATTCACCGCGGCGGCGGCGGCCCCGGTGGCGGACCAAATCCCGGTGGCCCGAATCCCGGACGCCGGCCACCCGGCCCGCCGGGTCCGCCCGGACCACCGAAGCCGCCGGGCGGCCCCTTGCGGAAGAAGCTCGCGTCGGGCGTGCCGCGAAAGAGGCGTGGGATGAAGGGGAACTCCTCGGTCACGACGTAGTGATACGTGCCCGCGGGATATTCCGGCGTGGCCCTGGCGCGCCCGTTGCACTCATCCAAGTCACCCGCACCCGCGACGAATTCAAAATCCTGCACGAACGAGCCATCGTATTTTCCGCCCGGCCCGCTGGGGCGCGTGCCGTTTTTCAAGCGATAACTCGACTTTAATTTCTTCAATTCCGACGGTGCGCTCTTTGCGTCGCTGAAACCCCACGGGCCGTAAATTGGAAATCCATCCGCAGCCCAGCCGAGCAATGCCAGCCGAGGTTTTCCGCTGGTCAGTTGCGTGAGCAAACCCGTCGGCGGGCCGTGGTAGTGATACGCGCCGTTGGGTTGCACGTGCGCGAAATTGTCATCCAGCCCGAGTTTGATCGGCCCCGTCATCGG
>JAYVOY010000704.1:0-11065 GCA_043757645.1 Verrucomicrobiota bacterium | reverse complement strand
GCGCCGCCGCCGACACCGTGAAAATCTGCGGCGGGAAAAAAATCAATTTCACCCGCGCCCTCCGCTGGCTCCACTCCGAATGGGGCGTGCGGCGGCTCCTCTGCGAGGGCGGCGGCGAACTCAACGACGCCCTCTTCCGCGAAAACCTCGTCGATGAAATTCACCTCACCCTTTGCCCGCGCGTCTTCGGCGGTCGCACCGCCCCCACCATCGCCGACGGCCTCGGCGCCACCCGGCTCGCCAACGCCACCCCATTCAAAATCACCTCCCGCCGCCGCCTCGCCCACGAACTCTTCCTCGTACTCCACGCCGTCCGCCCGTGACCCGCCACGGATTCGGCGGTTCGCAAGCGTGCCGACTCAACCCAAACTCCGAAGCAGCGAGTGCGAGCCGCGCCGCGGCGCGGGGAGCGCACGCCGCTGGCGTGCCGTTTTCGGCGGCTCGCCGAAAACCTCGTTCCACTCACTTTTTTGCGCGGAGAAGAAAGTTAGAACCGGGACACGATGGTTTGGGCGGGCCGCCCAAACCCGCACGCGGGCCGCGTGCGCTCCCCATTCTGATTTCGGAATTCGGGTTTAACACACGCTCTTAGCCGTAACGATGCAGTAGGACCGCCGCCGTCCCGGCGGCTCCCACCGTCCACCGGCGGCGGCAGCGGGCATTTTCCGCGGCCAAAAATGCTCACTGAACAGTGAACCAAAAGCGCGCGGACAATTTGCCCCCTCGGACTATCCAACGCCGTGAGCCGCCGGGACGGCGGCGCTCCATCCATTGCATCGTTACGGCTTAGGACAAAATAGCATCCCCGCAGTCCTTACTCCCGCGCCACCACTGTGTCGTAAAGACCGTAGTGACTCAGTCCCTCGTGACTCTCAATTCCCGTGTAGCGCAGCGAAGCATCTTCATAACGCCGGAAGGCAAAGACGGCTTGGTTCATCTGCTCAGTGTTGAAAACCCTCAGTCCTACGAGCAGGTGAAAATCTTTTACGGTCAGGCCCGTGACCGTCTGGAACAGGTCCGGCTCGATCTTGGTGATCACGTCTTGCAGCGTGTTCTCCCGGAAATTGGTCAGATACATGGACGCTGGAATGCGCGTGGCAAACTTGATCAGCTTGCTAACTTTTTCAGCCGCCGCGCAAAGTCTCGTAGAGTCCCGCGTGATTGAGCAGGATGTCTTTGATGCCGTTTTGGACGGCGGAAGAATTTAGCGCCTGCGTGCTCATTAGCGTGTGTGCGTCCAACGCACCCATGATGGCGTTTAATAACTCGGTTTTCAGGTCGGGCGAATTGGCGAACTGCTCCTTGGTGTTGTTCGCCGCCTGCTGGCGAAGCTTGTCGGACTCCAGCAATTTTCCCTTAATCACGTTATTGACGTAAACCAGCTTGTCTTGGTCGGTGAGTTCACCGTCAAAAAGGTCATTCACCTTTTCGATGATCTCATTCAAAATGGCTTTCTCTTTCTCCTGCACGCTGCCGCTGCCTGCTTCGGTGATCGGGTCAAGCTTGGGCGTTTCGCCGGAATTCAAAGGCATCGGCTGCCTGCCGACGTTCTTCAAGTTGTGATGCGTCAGCACAACTTTGGAGAGGTCAATGCCCTCGCGCTCGCGGCCAAATTCCAGCAGGGGCAACAAGCGCCGATAAAAGATGGAGCGTTTTTCAATGGCGGTGTTGCCGTAATCAAAAATCTGCGAAAGGAACGTGTAGAGGCGCAGAAATGCGCCCATGTCCGTCTTGAACAAGATGAGGGAATTCAACGTATCTTGCGCCGCCTTCGCTGCCGCATCGTCTGATTTTTCTTTTGCCTGCTTTAATGCTTCCTGGGCGGCCTTGTAACGCTTCATCAGCCGATCTTCGACCGGCGCAATGGCGGCAACCAAATCACTTTGCTTTGCCCCTTTCAATTCCGCTTCCACGACGCGATCCACTTCAAAATCATCGTAGTGCCCGGCGGCGTCGAGTTTGGCGCGGAGGTTAAAGACAAGGTTGGGGTCGGTGATGGCCGAGAGTTCCGCCGTGGTGTGGTAGGTCTTGAAGGCGGCGAGAACGTCCGCCGCATCATTGACGAAATCCAAAACGTAAGTGGTGTCTTTGCCGGGATGAGCGCGGTTCAAGCGCGAGAGCGTTTGCACGGCTTGGATGCCTGCCAGCCGCTTGTCCACATACATGCCGCACAGTAACGGCTGATCGAAGCCGGTTTGGAATTTGTTCGCGACGAGCAAAATCTGATACTCGTCGCCCTTGAACGCTTCGCGAATGTCGCGTTTTTTCAGGTTCGGATTGAGCGTCTTGTTGTTTTCCGTAAATCCGTCCGGGCCAGATTCCTTGTCATTCACTTCGCCGGAAAAGGCAACGAGTGTTCGGATTTTATAGCCCCGGCTGGTGATATATTTCTCAATCGCCAATTTCCACCGCACGGCTTCGACGCGGCTGCCAACCACGACCATTGCTTTGGCCTGGCCCTTAAGCAGCGGCGTAACGAATTCGCGGAAATGCTCCACCACAATTTCTACCTTCTGTGAAATGTTGTAGGGATGTAGTCGCACCCAACCCATGATGCCCTTCATGGCGGCACTACGTTCCATCAGCCGGTCATCCATCTCTTCGCCATCGTGCGCCAGCTTGAACGCGAGCTTGTAGGAAGTGTAGTTCCGCAAGACATCGAGGATGAATTTTTCCTCAATGGCCTGCCGCATGGAATAGACATGGAACGGCGCGGGGAGATTTCCCGGCCCGGCAGGTTTGGCGGGATCGGGGCGCGTGCCGAATAACTCCATCGTCTTGTTTTTCGGCGTGGCCGTGAACGCAACGAACGTGATGCCGCTGTCGTCCGCCCGGTTGGTCATTTGCGCCGCGAGCAAATCTTCCGTGCTAACTTCGCCGCCGTCGCTCAACTCCTCCAATTCTTTGGGACTTAACACCGCCTTGAGTTTGGATGCTGCCTCACCGGTCTGCGAGCTGTGTGCCTCGTCTGCGATCACGGCAAAGCGTTTGCCCTGCGTGGCGGCGAGTTTTCGCACGGCTTCCAATGCAAAGGGGAAAGTCTGGATGGTGCAAACCACAATCTTCTTGTCGCCGGATAGGGCTTCCGCCAGTTCCGCGCTCTTGCTGCCGTCGTTGCCTTTGATGGTTGCAACCACGCCGGACTGCCGTTGAAAATCAAATAGTGCTTCCTGAAGTTGCGAATCAATCACAGTGCGGTCGGAGACGACAATCACGGTGTCGAAAATCTTCTTAGCCTCGGCATCGTGCAACTCGGCAAGGAAATGCGCCGTCCACGCGATTGAATTTGTTTTGCCTGAACCTGCTGAATGCTGAATGAGATATTTTGCACCTGCGCCATTTTTCAGCACGGCGGATTGTAATTTCCGCGTTACGTCCAACTGATGATAACGTGGGAAAATGATTTTGGTGATTTGCTTCTTTTGATCGCGCTGGGCAATCAGGTAACGACCTAAAATCTCCAGCCAACTTTCACGCGCCCACACTTGTTCCCATAAGTAGGCAGTGCGATGCCCGCTTTTTGGATTTACGGGGTTGCCCGCCGCGCCGTCATTGCCTTGATTGAAGGGCAGGAAAACGGTGGCCGGGCCGTCCAACTTCGTGACCATTGCCACTTCGCTGTTGCTCACGGCGAAATGAACGAGCGCACCATTGGGGAAAGATAGCAACGGCTCGGCAGCTTGTCCCTTCGGCTTGGGATTGCGGTCAAAGCGGTATTGGTCAATTGCGTCGCCGATGCTTTGGGTGAAATCCGTTTTCAATTCTACTGTGGCAACCGGGATGCCGTTGAGAAACAAAACAAGGTCAATGCTGTTCTCGTTGTGCTGCGAGTATTTCACCTGCCGCACCACGCGCAGCCGGTTGGCGGCGTAGCGGGCGAGGATTTCGGGATTGATGGCGAGCGCGGGTTTGAACTCCGCCAGCTTCAACGGCTTTTTCAATCCCAGCAATTCAACGCCGTGGCGCAAGACATCCAACGTGCCGCGTTGGTCAAGCTGGTCGCGCAGGCGGGCGAGCAAGGTTTCGCCCGCCTTGTCACCGTGATTTTTTACGAGGGTTTCCCATGCCTGCGGCTGCGTGGCTTGCACCCATGCCAGCACGTCCGCCGGGAACAAAGCCTGGGCGCGGACGTAGCCCGCTGCATCGCCATCGGCGTAAAGCCAGCCGTGGGTGGCAAGGTGTTGGCAAATCTCCGTCTCGAAACTGATTTCTTTATGCAGGCTCATGGCATCAAATAAATTTTTCAGACGCTTCAAGCTTTCCCGGCCTTGAGCGCCTTTTTGGCTTTCGACTCCAGTTGCTTGATGCTCGCTGCCGTCGGCAAATCTTCCGGCATTGTGCCACCTAGCTCCTTGATGGTCTGGCGGACTTTAGCCCCGACCTCCCGGTGCGTGCGGTTCGCCTTTTCCTTGCCGGTGATTTTTTCCCGGCGCAGTTTTTCCTCCGTCTGCGTGGCGCGAAACAGATTCGCCGCCAGTTCCGTGCTGCCCATGTGATCCAGAATTTGCTGCCCCTTTTTCAATTGCTTCCGGGCGTGAATCTCCTGCGCCCCGAGTCCCGCATACAATCCCAGGTAACCGTGATTCTGGAAAATGGCGTAATCCTTTGGCGCGATCACCCCGGCGGCTTTCGCGGCGTCCGCCAGTTGACTGTTGTGCATCCGCAGTTCCGAACGGATGGTCAGGCGGCCTTGCTCCTCGATTTCCTGGTCGCTCAATTCCTGCCGCCGCGTCTGCACCGCGAAATACGTCTGCCCCACCGCCACGATTTCCTTCGCGGGATCAGCGTTCTGGATGACGAGGTAGCAGGCATAGCGCGACATCATCACCGTTTTCACCGGACGCTGTCCGCCCTTGCCGATCTCGATCATATCGGTGATATCAACGAAATGATCCTCCAGCCGCTGCCCGCTGTTGAAACAGGCGGTTTTGGCCTTGGCGATGACCGCTTCAAAATTCCGATAATCGTTGTAGCCCAGCACACGGGCAAAATCCCGGCTGGACCAGAACTCGTTGCCCGCCGGATTCGTCCGGCGGATGATTTCAAAGGGCGTGATTTCTTTGTTCATGGGGTGATCATTTTCAAGGTCGGAGGACCATTTCGTCGGTTCCGACCAAATGGTTCTCCGGTTTGGCGTGCGCTACTCCGCGCACATCAATCTGGCCGGTGACGGCGGCGGAGATCAGCGCGGTGCGGCGTTCTTGCAGCAGTTCAATCGCCCGCCGGGCTTCGGCGGTGAGGGTATCGAATTCGTTGGCCATCGAACCCAATCGCTCTTGGATTGCCAACTGTTCGTCGAGTGGCGGTAAGGGAACACGAATCTCGCCAAGTTGGCTGCGGCTTATGCGCAAACGGAAGCCACCGCCGACGCGGCAGAGAGCATCAATCCAAGAAATCCAAGGCACTGATGAAAGCAAAGAGACAACAAACTCAGGCAGCACATCGTCGGCAACTTTAAGGATCGCATTATCCACTGAGGTTATCATGCGCACACCGAGATCGGGAGCAATGCATGCACGTCCTACCGGACCATCGAGTCGGCAAATAAGAACGTCTCGTGGTTTTACTTCAGTGCATTGAAGTTCACCAAATGTCTCATCCGACACATATCGAAAGCCTTGTTCCTTGAAAATCCCGATGCCTACGTTGCCGGTTTGGAGGAGACGAACACCATTGTCGGTGATATAGGGCGCTTCAATCCAGTCGCCATCTGTGAATGTTTTCGCACCGGTGCGTGCCAGATGCTTAAAGGCAACAACACGCCAATGCGCGGGAATATCATTGAGCCATTCAATGCCGGAAGGTTTCAGGGCGGCTTTGGGGTTCAAGCCTTTGGTGACGGCATGGGAGATGACGGCCTGGCGTTTTTCTTTCAGCAGTGTCATCAACCGCTGCTGTTCCGCCACCAACGCATCAATCTTCCCCGTCTCCCGATCCAGAAATTCAATAATCTGTTTCAGTTCGTCGGCAGGTGGCAACGCAACACGGATTGAGCCAATGGTGTCGGTATTCAAGTTTAGCTGAGTGCCCCATTTGCCAAGGCCACCGTAACAAGCGCCAGCCTCAAAGATTCGATAAAAAAATTGCGGGTCAATCTTCAAAGTCGGAAAATAAACAAAGCCATCGTGAATACACGCTTTGATTGCCGACACACATGGTTTACCAACCGTGCCCGCGATGCTGACAAATAACTCTCCCGGTTTAATTTTGACGCTGAGTGAACTGCCCAACTGTGAAAGCCTTTGCGTTGTATCTTTCAACACACCGTCACAAGCAGAGACATCAGCGATGCGCACCCAAGCAAATTCTCCTTCTTCGTCAAAATACTTCGCGTCATCAATTGGTCTGGGTGACGCACCACGCTTAACAGGCGAAAGCCATTTAATCGAAATTACTGTCCAATGCTCCGGGATATGGCCGAGCCATTCTACGCCGCTCTCCTTGTATTTTTGGTAGCGCGGGAAACTCATAAATCAAAAGCGGAACGGTTCGTTTCATCTGCCCGCTGGTGCGCGCAGCCCTGCCCCGAACGCCGTAGGCGTGGCATCTTTGTAGCACTCAAAACCAAAATGAATCCAGCCCCGTCAGGGGCGACATATTCGGCGGCAGATGCCGCTCCTACGGAGCTTGCCCCATTCGTGAACCGGCAATCTACAAATATGCCAGCCCTGACGGGCTTTGTGATCCGCCATGCCACGCCGCTATTCATGGGGTTAATCCTCCAAGTTTTTTTATGGCGCGGTCAAAGTCGGATTCAAACCGGCGGTCTTGCACGCGGCGGTATTTTTCAAATTCACTTTCGGCAAAGGCTTTCGCCACTTCGGCACTGACTTTGCCGGGATGCTCCAGCAGGTCGCGTTCGTTGAATTTCAAGAAGGCGTTCAACTTCGTCGCCCAATCTTTCATCGTCATGGGAATGTTCCGCTCGGCCTGATCCTCGGCGTAATCGAGATACATGGTCACGATGCGGTCGAGAGATTTGAGTTCCTTTTCGGTCAGGTAGTTTTTCGCGACGACGACATCCGGCTTGAGGATTTTTCCGTGCGGCGCGTTGCGCCAGGTGGTCAGGCCCATGCGCTCCCTTTTGCTGTCCGCCCGCCCGATGACCAGCTCCGCCGCCGTGTGTCCGTGGATGGCGAAGTGGAGCTTGTTCTGCACGGTGGCAAAAAATGTTTGCGTCGTCTCGGCGTCCGGCGCGTAGTCCATCGCGGTGGCGTAGATGTCGGTGATCTTCTGGTAGAAGCGGCGTTCGCTGGCGCGGATTTCACGGATTTCCGCCAGCAGGTTGTCGTAATACTCTTGGCTCAAGAACGCGCCGTTTTTTAACCGCTCCTTGTCCAGCACATAGCCGCGAATGGCGAAGTCGCGGAGGATGGCGATGGCCCATTGGCGGAACTGGATGGCGCGGGCGGAATTGACGCGGAAGCCGACGGCGATGATGGCGTCGAGGTTGTAGAAAGCGGTGAGGTATTGTTTCCCGTCGGCGGCAGTTGTTCGGAATTTCCGAATAACTGAATTTTCCTGAATCTCGCCATCGGAAAAGAGGTTTTTCAGATGTTCGTTGACGGTCGGCACAGTGACCGCGAACAAAACGGCGATGAGCTTTTGCGTGAGCCAGACGGTTTCGTTTTCGACGCGGACTTCAATGCCTTTTTCCCCGGCTTGCGAGGTGAAGACGAGAAACTCGGCGGTGCTGTTGCGGATCTGAAGTTTCTTTTCTTTGCTCATTGGGTCAGTCCCCCGATCATGGTCAAGATGCGGTCGGTGACGCCTTTCAACTCGGCGTCAATCTCGCTCAACGGGCGCGGCGGCTGGAAGACATAGAAATGGCGGTTGAATGGGATTTCGTAGCCTACCTGCGTTTTCTCGTGATCAATCCATGCGTCCGGCGCGTGCGGCAATACCTCGCGCTTGAAGTAGGTTTCCACGTTTTCGTGCAACGGAACATTTTCGGTGTCGCGCAGACTGGAATCCGGCACGGGCTTGTCTTTGCCTTTGCCCTTGCTGCCGAGAATGATTTCGCCTTTCGCATCGCGCTGCGGTCGCTCCACGGTGATGGTGCGGTAGCCAAAATCCTCGTTCTTGAAAATGCGGCTGATGGGAACGCCGTCCTTGGTGGCCTTCTTGCAATTACCGAACAGCTTGGTGATTTCCTCAATGTGTTCGGGGCTAAGTTCCTTGCGTTTGCTGCCGAGACTTTTTCGCATCTTCTGCCAGAAGCTGCTCGCGTCAATGAGTTGCACCTTGCCCTTGCGTTCGGCGGGTTTCCGGTTGCTGACAATCCAGACGTAGGTGCTGATGCCGGTGTTGTAAAACATATCCGTGGGCAGGCCGATGATGGCCTCGACCAGATCGTTTTCCAAAACGTAGCGGCGTATCTCGCTCTCGCCTGAACCGGCGCCGCCGGTGAACAATGGCGAGCCATTGAGGACAATTCCAAAGCGGCTGCCGCCGTCTTTGGCCGGGCGCATTTTGGAAATCAGATGCAGTAGGAAAAGCAGCGAGCCATCGCTGACGCGCGGCAGGCCCGGCCCGAAGCGGCCATTGAAACCGTGTTCCTCGGCTTCCTTGCGGATTTCGCGCTCAATCTTTTTCCATTCCACGCCAAAGGGCGGATTGGAAAGCGCGTAGTCGAAGTGTTTGCCGGGAAGTCCATCGGCGGAAAGCGTGTTGCCGAAAATAATGTTCGCGATGTCCTGGCCTTTGATGAGCATGTCGGCTTTGCAGATGGCGTAGGACTCCGGGTTTAGTTCCTGCCCATACATCACCAGGCGGGCGTCGGGATTGAGGCTGGCAAGATGTTCACCGCCCACGCTCAACATGCCGCCTGTGCCTGCGGTGGGATCGTAGAGCGAGCGCACGACGCCGGGCTTGGTCAGGACTTCATCGTCCTCAATGAAAAGCAGGTTCACCATGAGCCGGATGACTTCACGCGGGGTAAAGTGTTCCCCGGCGGTTTCGTTGGAAAGTTCGGCGAACTTGCGAATGAGTTCTTCAAAGACCGCGCCCATTTCCGCATTGCTGACGGCGTCGGGGTGGAGGTCAATGTTGGCGAATTTTTCCGTGACGAGGTAAAGCAGGCCGGACTTGGCGAGCTTATCAATCTGGATGTGAAACTCGAAGCTCTCGAAGATGTCGCGCACGGCGGGCGAGAACGCCTGCATGTAGGCGCGGAGATTTTCGCCGATGTGGTCCTGGTCGCCCATGAGCTTCTTCAAGTCGAGCGGCGAGGTGTTGTAAAAAAGCGTGCCGGATTTTTTGAGCAGAAACGGTTCGGGGTTCACTCCGGCTTTCTTGCGCTTGTCCAATTCAGACAGCACGGCTGCTTTGGAAGATTCCAAAACGCAATCAAGGCGGCGCAAAACCGTGAAGGGCAAAATGACCTTGCCGTATTCGGACTGCTTGTAGTCGCCGCGCAAAAGATCGGCGACTGACCAGATGAAGGAGGAAAGATTTGTGTCGCTCATGGTTTCGGTTTCCTTCCCTTGACCGGTTGGGGCAGCTTTTTGACCGCTTCCTCAAAATCTTTGATGTCAGTTTCCGCTTCCAACGCGAGACGGCGGGTGTGGAATTTGTCGTATTCATCCTCCGCGAGTTTGTCAGCGACGGCTTTCTCCACGCGCCCGGCGTCGGTGAGGATGTCGCGCTCGTTGAATTTGAGAAAAGCGTCGAGCTTCTGCCGCCAGTCGCGCATATAAAGCACCTTGCGCCGCCGCGCCTGATCCTCCGCGAAGTCCAGATACATCGTCACGATGCGGTTGAGTTCGGCGATTTCCTTTTCGTTCAGGTAATTCTTGGCAATCGTCACATCCGCTTTGCGAACTTTTGCGCCGGGCCACGAAGTCAGCCCCATGTTCGGCTGTTGGTGGTTGGCGCGGCGGGCGATAATTTCCGCCGCGGTTTTTCCGCTCACCGCCCAATGCAGTTTGTTCTGGATGATCTGGAAAAAAGCCAGCGTCTCGGCGGCGGTTGGGTCGTAATCTGCGGCCAGCTTGAAAATGTCGCGCACTTGCAGATACATCCGCTTCTCGGCGGAACGGATGTCGCGGATGCGTTCGAGGACTTGGTCAAAATAATCCGGGCGATCCGGGCCGGGATTTTTCAAACGCTCGTCGTCCATCACGAAACCCTTGACCAGATATTCCTTGAGCTGCGCGGTCGCCCATTGACGGAAGGCCGTGCCGCGTGGCGAGCGGACGCGGAAGCCGACGGCGAGGATGGCTTCCAGATTGTAATGCCGCAAAGCCCGTTGCACCTGTCGTTTGCCTTCGATTTGAACTTGTAAGTAATCCTTACAAGTTGCGGCCTCCACCAGTTCACCCTCCGCGTAAATGGCTTTCAAATGCAGGGTGATGTTTTGCGGCGTGGTCTGAAAAAGTTCCGCCATTAACGCCTGCGTCATCCAGACGTTTTCATTTTCAAACCGGCACTGGATGCGGGTGCGGCCATCCTCCGTTTGATAAAGGATGATTTCGGACTTCGGCAAAGGCTCGTCGCTCATAGGGATGCCGCCGGCGTTGCGGCGACCAGTTCACTCACGGTCATCGGCGGATAGGTCTTGGTGGGCGTGAAAATCTCGTGTTTGCCGAGTTGGGAAAAGAGCGAGTCTTCGGCACTGAAGGTTGAAGCCAGAGTGAGGCTTTTCAAGCTGAAGTCGCGCCGTTGAAAGCGGCCTTTCCAGAGATAGCCCCACTCAGCAAAGGTGATGGGCAAATTGTCCCAAGTGCGCATCGTCCGGGCGTCGCCGTGGATGAGGTTGAGCGAAAGCACACAGACGGCGGCGCGATAAAAATCGTCGGACAGTTCGAGGTTCAAATAATCAGCGAAGATTTCGAGCAGGTTGGCGCGGCAATCGGTGATGTTGTCCGGCAACAGTTCGATGCCGTAAATGCACATCAGTCCGAGCAGCGCGTAGTGGCGGCGCTCAAAATCGGACTTGCCGTATTTGAGTTCCACGGCGGCGAGCTTGCGCCGGAGGATTTGGATGAGAAAATTACCATTGCCACAGGCGGGTTCGAGAAAGCGCGAGTCAATGCGCTCGGTCTCGCCCTTCACGAGGTCGAGC
>JAYVOY010000703.1:0-2982 GCA_043757645.1 Verrucomicrobiota bacterium | reverse complement strand
CCTTGCTCCGACCGTAACCCAAGGCCAAGCCCAGCGAGTAATCCGCCTGACCCGGCTGAACCCAAATCGGCGCGGTGATCTTCTGCCCGGCTAATTCGAGGTCCACCAACTCGCGATTCTTGAGGCCCAAGTCCTCCGCCGTCCTGCGACTGATCAGGACCGCGTTGTCCCAAGTCATCTTCGAGATCGGATCGGGCATCTCTTGGAGCCAGCCGTTGTTCGCGTAGCGACCATCATCCACGCTGGAGTCGCAGTGGAAGACTACTTCCAAGTTATCATTCGACGGAGCCGGGTTGACCGTGGCCGTGGCGACTTTGCCGCCGACCGCAGCCCAATCGACTTTGGCTTCGACTAACTTCGCGGAGCTTCCCGCGAGGAAACCGTCGTGCAAAAATTGCTTCCAACTCTCTTCCGCCAACGTGCCGCCCGTGAGTTGCGCAAAGGTTTCGCGCGCGATTTCGTGCGGCTTGATCGTTGTTTCGCCCGCGAGACGCGCGAGCACTTCCAATTCCGTGATGCCATCGAACAACGGCGCGATCAGCGGCTGAATCGGCACCAGCGTGCCGTCACCCGTGCGCGCGTCGCCCCACGATTCGAGGTAGTGCGCCGCCGGCAAATGCCAGTTGCAGCCCGCGGCCGACTCGTCCTCGTAGTAGGCCACGCGAATCACGTTCTTTGCGCCGCGTTGCAAATCACTCCACTTGAACTGCGCCGGGGCGTTGTAAGCGGGATTGCCGCCGAGAATCACGAGCGTGCCGACCTTGCCGTCTTTGAGCGCCGCCGCCAATTGCGCGAGCGTCGCGTCATTGGTCGCCGCGCGTTCGCGCACCTGCACCGTCGTGCCGAGACTGCCAGTCGCCGCGTTGATCGCGTGCGCGATCAAATGCACCGCCAGCGGCTGCCGATAACCTGCGAGCACCGCGACTTTGCCGCGATTTTTCGCGTCGGCCAAATCCTTCGCGCACTCGGTCACCCAAGCTTTGTCCGCCTTGCTGCCTGCGGCCAAACGCCCGAGCGCCGCGACCAAATCGCCTTCCACCGTCGCCTTGGTTTCCTTGATGACCTCGAGCGCGATCTGCGCCGCGATCTGAATCACCGCGCTCGATGTCGCGCGCATCCGGTGATCCGCCGCCGCGCCCGTGAGCGTCATCAGCGATTCCACGGCGTAGAGGCGGTTCATCGGATCGCCGGACTTCACCACTTTGCGACCCTTCGCAAAACTGCGGGTCATCCGAATGGAATCGGCCTCGGTTCCCAGAAAATCACTGTCCAACGCGAGAATCACCGACGCCTGATCCAAGCGGTAATCCACCGACACCGAAGCGCCCGCGACCACCGACGCCGCCTCATCGTGAATGCGGAAATCCACCGGCTCGTACACGGCCCAATTGGACTGCGGCAGCTTCTTTTTCAGTTGCCCCTGCAACCGCGCCCGCGACGGCGAGTTGCTGCTCTCGGCCAAAATCCACAAACCGTCGCCATTCGTTTCCGCCGCGCGTTTTCCCGCCGCATTGAGAGCGTCGAGCGCGGCTTCCTTCGCGACGGTGTTGCCTTTGTTGCGGTAAAGCTGCGCGCGATCGGGATCGTACAGCCCGAGGATCGACGCCTGGGCGTAGGCGTCCGTCGCGCCGTTGCTGTCGGGATGCTGGCTGTTGCCCTCGATCTTCGTGGGCCGGCCTTCGTGGGATTTCACCACGAGCGGAATGCCGCCGCGCCGCGACGGAAACGCGGTGGCGAAATACTGCGCCACGCCGTGTGTGTAATTCTCCGGCAACCGCGAGAACGGGAAAATCTTCTCCTCGGGCCGACGGCAGCCCGTCAGGCCGAAACCGGCGAACAGAAACGACGCCGACATCAGCTTCATGAAGCTGCGGCGGGTGACGTCATCCTTCAACTCACTCGCGCCCGCCGGAAATTCCTTCTCGGCCCAATCGCGAAACTCCGCGGTATCAGCCAACTGCTCCAAGCTGCGCCAATAGCGCGGGCCGGAATCGGGTTCGGGACAGACGGGTGGAATGGTCTTCATCGATGACAGGCGGAGCAATTCTGGGAAGCGTTGACCTTCCAATCGTGGACAAACTTGGCCCCCTGGCTTTTGGCGAAATTCTGCGGCGGCACCCAATCCAAGTTGTACACCTCGGCGGGCGGGCGGATGTTCTTGGCGGGGTCACGATGGCAGTCGAGGCAGAACGTCATGCTCAACGGCTTGGCGTGATAGACCTCGTCCATCTTGTTGATCTGCCCGTGGCAATGCACACAACTCACCCCGCGGTTCACGTGAACCGAGTGGTTGAAGTACACGTAGTCCGGCACCTTGTGGATTTGCACCCACGGAATCGGCTTGCCGCTTTGCGCGCTCTCGCGGACCAGCGCCAGCTTCGGGTCATCCTTGAGCACCTGATTGTGGCAGTTCATGCAGGTGTTCGCCGACGGGATGTTCGAGTACCACGACTTCTCCACGCCATTGTGGCAATAGCGGCAATCCAGACCCAACTGCCCCGCGTGAATCGTGTGCGAGAAGGCCACGGGCTGAATGGGCTGATAACCCACCCGCGTGTACTTCGGCGAAAAATAATACGTCAACCCCGCCGTCACCCCGGCACCCAGCAACAGGGCGCCGACGAGCAACCTGCCCGGCAGTTTATTCGTCCACTTTGGAAAGACGTCTGACATTCAAATAATAAGACGGACCCACGCCACAACCAGTCCCGCGCCCGAATTTCACGCATCCGGACCACCCGGAACCACGTCGCATTTGCTTCGGTCCGTCGCAGTTCATCACGCCAACTGGCGCAACGCGGACGAGTGAATACAGAAGTGCAACCAGCGCGGCAAGGAAAGTTCACAACTTTCCGAAAGTTTTGATTCCGCTTACTGGATGGATAAGCCGTAACTATGCAATGGGCGGACCGCCGCCGTCTCGGCGGCTCACGGCGTGGGAAAGTCCGCGGCGGCAAATTGTCCGCGCGCTTTTGGTTCCCC
>JAYVOY010000702.1:0-2991 GCA_043757645.1 Verrucomicrobiota bacterium | reverse complement strand
CGTGATCGGCCTGCAAAATCACGCTGCCGCCGCGCCCGCCGTTGCCGCCCGCGGGACCGCCCTTGGGCCGATACGCCTCGCGAATGAAGGCCACGCAGCCCTTGCCACCGTGCCCGGCGCGGGCGTACACCTTGATTTCATCGACGAACATGAGGGGTGGCGTTTTGGATTGGCGCGGGGGCCGGAAACCGATTGGGCCGAAATAAAAAAGGCGAGGCCAAGAGACCTCGCCGTGAAAAAACGGAACCGGCCTCGAATCAGGCGGTGGCGGGAACCAACTCGGGCGCGGGTGCCTCGGGCGTCACGTTGACGCGGCGACCACCGCGATCGAACAGGATGCGGCCGTGAACGAGCGCGAACAACGTCCAGTCGCGGCCGATGCCCACGTTTTTGCCGGCGACCCACTTGGAGCCGCGCTGGCGGAGAATGATGCTGCCAGCGGTGACGACCTCGCCGCCGTAGGTTTTCACCCCGAGACGCTTGCTGACGCTGTCGCGCCCGTTGCGGCAACTGCCCTGACCCTTTTTATGTGCCATAAATTAACCTTTGATTTCCTTGATCTGGATGACGGTGAGTTCCTGCCGGTGGCCGGTGGTTTTGTGATAGCCCTTGCGGCGTTTCATCTTGAAGGAGATGACCTTCACGCCGCGTTTGTGTTCGAGCACATCGGCCACCACGCTGGCGGCCTCGACGACGGGCGCGCCGACGGAGAGCTTGCCGTCATTATTGACGAGCAACACCCGGTTAAACGTGTGGGGCTTGCCGGCGTCCACCGCGAGACGTTCGATCTCGAGCTTGTCGCCCGCAGCCACCCGATACTGCTTTCCGCCTGTTTCAACTACAGCGTACATAAATTTTTTCCCCAAAAGGGACGGCGATAACACCAAACCATCCGCGCTGTGTCAACAGCGCATTTCGGATTTTGAACGGGCGCGCGGCGTGAGCGCCGCCGTCCCCGCCGCCGCCGCACTTGCGGAGCGCCAGCCTCCGGCACGGCGTGTGGGTGCGGGACGGTGGAGGAAAAAATCCTGAGCCTGCAACAACGCAAACGCGCCGTGGTGCAGGCGACGCTCGGCAGCGAGAAGCCATTGAGCCGTAACCATGCAGTTGGCGGACCGCCGCCGTCTCGGCGGCTCACGGCGCGGGAAGTCCGCGCGGGCAATTCGCGCGCGAACTGTTGGCTCACCGTTCAGGGAACATTTTGAACGGCGGAAAATGCCCGCCGCCGCCTCCTTTGGACGGTGGGAGCCGCCGCGACGGCGGCGGTCCGACTGCATCGTTACGGTTGAGCGAGGCGCTGAGGTGGAAGGAGATTCAGACACAGATCAAGGGGCGTTGTATCCAAGGCGTAAACCGTCTGGGCCAACTCCAGCCCGAGGTCTTCGTGGGCGCAGCGTCGGCGCGCGCGGTGGATCAGACCCCGGGCCGGGTCATGGTGGATGCGCCAGTCCCGGTTCTGATTGGCAGCGGCCAAGGTGCTGTGGGCGCCGCAGACAGCCACGCTCCAATTCGCTGGCCAGTCACTCCGATGCGCCCTTCGCCCCGCCCAAGTCTCAAAAACTGATGGTAGTCTGGAGATACACAAAGTCCGCATCCCTACTGCCAACCTTCGAGAGACTGCTCGCCACATAGTCACCCTTGAAGAAGTGACCGTAACCCGCCTCGAAGCTCAGGTACTTGGTGGGGTTGTAACCCGCGATCAGATCCACCTCGGAACCGACGTAGTTACTGTAACCTGGGTTAATTCCGTAACCTGTGCCCAGTGTGGGGCCGGCACCTCCGCGGCGTGCGCCGGCGACATTATAGAAATTGTCACTGGTGTCCGCGAGCCAGAATCCATGACCCTCCAGCGACACACTCGTCTTCGACGTCGGCTTGAGCGAGTAGGAAAGGCGGATGTCGTGGATGTTCTGGAGCGAGACGAAATCCATGTAGCCGTAAAACTTATGGTTCGTCGGGAACAGGTTCTCAAAGGTTTCGTGTTTGTTGTCGGTTGGGTTGCTATCACCCGAGCCGTGGGAGTACTCCAGTCCGAGGCGCGGTTTGCCAGCCGCGTTCTTCCAAGTGTAGCCACCCTGGAGAATGAAGGCATAGGCTTGGTGTTCGAGACTCCGGCTCCCGGCGGGCGCGACCGCACCATTGAAATGCCCAAACTGCCCGATGGCTTCAGCGCTGTAATCCCAGTTACCCCAATCCTCGGGATTGGATTTCAGGCGGAAACCCACCGAGTAAATGTCCCGCGGCCCCGCGCCACCGGCGGGAGTAGTAGTGGTAACCTCCTTGAGCGAACCAGCACTCACATTGCGGGAGAGGATGTAGAAGTCCGCCGTGTTCTTGGGAATCAGCTTCGTGGTCGCATAAACACCTGAGAAATAATCGTAGTCATTGGGCGTGTTAAAATGATTGTCGTTCGGCAGCACCACCCGGCTGGAGAAGAAGTCGGCGGCGAAGTACTCGTTCTGCCACCGCAACTTTGCGGCATCGAACACACGGCCGATGTTATTCCACGCAAAGGCGCCAATCACGCGCTCTTCGCCGTAAGCAAGCTCCTGCCGCCCAACTTTGAGGGACAGCGGGAACTCCTTGTGATTGCCCAGCGTCACGTAGGCTTGATGCAATTCGACCACGCCATCCGACTCGGCATTGGGGTTGCGGTCGTCACCCGTGGTGCCGCTGCTGCGGCCCTCGATCAGCGCGCTCCACCATTTGTCCGTGTAGCCGATGCGGGCGCGCACCTTGTCGAGGAAGAACGAGTTCACGTTGTCCTTACCAGTGGGATGATTTGCAAAATCGAACGCCGATCCTGCCGCTGTCACGCTGCCGCCATCCCTTGTCTCATACCGCAGGCGCACCGAGCCGCCCACATCCCAGGAATTCATGTAGGGATTATCTTTGCGCAGCCATTCATTGATGAAGCCCGAGAAGGGTTGCGGCGCCGGCGGCGAGTATTGGCCGTACACCGAGTTGACCGCTGCGAGCACCAAGGCTCCA
>JAYVOY010000701.1:0-3004 GCA_043757645.1 Verrucomicrobiota bacterium | reverse complement strand
ACGCGCGCCCGATCACCGAGCCGATCGAGGGCACGACGTTGTTGCGGTTTTGACTCTCCACCGAAGCACCCGGAAGATCCCAACCCGTCAGCGTTTGGTGAATCGCCACCGGATGACTCGGCGAATCCACATACGCGCTGCGAATCAAATTGAACTTGTGCGCGCGCCGCGCGAGCCGCGGCAGATGTTCGGCAAAATGAATTCCCGGCAGCGTCGTCGGGATTTGCCCGAAATCGCCGCGATACGCGGACGGCGCGTCGGGCTTGGGATCGAAACTCTCGTAATGCGACAGCCCGCCCTGGAGATAAATCACGATGACCTGCCGGGCCGGCGCGTCCTTCGGCGCCGCCTCTCTCGCGCGAAGAATATTCGGCAGCATCATCGCCCCCGCCAGCGCGCCGCCGCTCTGCAACCAGCGGCGGCGGGTCAACGGCGCGAATTCATGGGGGCGAATGGGTGAAAGCAAGGGAAACGAAGTTTGCGTTGTTAGAGTTGTTGCAGCGCGTCCGCGGCCGGAAATTCAGGCCGCTTTGACGTGAGGCCTTCGTGCGGAAATTCAGCGGGCCGCGCCCCGCGACTTTGGCGAAACCCATTGGGCCTTCCGCCTCAAAACAACTTCGGCTGCGCCCCGGCATTTGGCTTCAACCCGAGCCGCTGATACGCGAGGTCCGTGGCGATGCGGCCCTGCGACGTGCGGTTCAGGTAGCCCTCCATGATGAGGTAAGGCTCATAAACTTCCTCGATGGTGTCCGGTTCCTCGCCCACCGCGACCGCGAGCGAGTTCACGCCCACCGGCCCGCCGCTGAATTTCAGCACGATGGTTTCGAGGATGCGTTTGTCCATTTCATCCAGCCCGTTTTGGTCGATCTCCAGCATTGCCAGCGCGAGGTCCGCAATCGGCGCGGTGATGCGCCCGTCGCCGCGCACCTGGGCGTAATCGCGGACGCGGCGCAGCAAATTATTCGCGATGCGCGGCGTGCCACGGCTGCGCCGCGCGATTTCGTGCGCGCCCGCAGGCTCGATCTCGATGTTGAGCAGATTCGCCGAGCGGACGACGATTTTCTCGAGCTGCTCCGTTTGGTAATAATCCAGCCGCTCGCGAATGCCGAAACGCGTGAGCAACGGCGCGGTGAGCAACCCGCTGCGCGTCGTCGCGCCGATGAGCGTGAAGCGCGGCAGATTCAGCCGCACGCTGCGCGCGTTCGGCCCCTGATCGATGATGATGTCCAGTTTGAAATCCTCCATCGCGGGATAAAGATATTCCTCGATGGTTTTCTGGAGCCGGTGGATTTCGTCGATGAACAACACATCGCCCGCCTCGAGATTCGTGAGCAGGCCCGCGAGGTCCCCCGCCTTCTCGATCGTGGGTCCGCTCGTGGCCTTGAGGCTCCCGCCCATCGCCTTCGCGATGATGTTGGCAATCGTGGTTTTCCCCAATCCTGGCGGCCCGCTGAGGAGAATGTGATCGAGACACTCGGACCGTTGCCGCGCCGCCTCGACGGCGATTTCGAGCCGTTCCTTGACCTTTGCCTGGCCGGTGAAATCCGAGAAGAGCGACGGGCGCAGCGTCATTTCGAGCGCCACGTCCGGCTTGGTCAACACATCGGTCACGATCCGCTCAGGCATGGGCGCGAGGATGCTGAGGGCGTGCGGCGGGGGCAAGGTGGGATTTCGCGCAGAGCGAAACGCCGATAGAAAACGACTTGTTTCGCTTACGATTGGTGGGGCAATCGTGTTGCCACAAACGTCGTGGCTCAGGCCGCGTTGTGTATGTGCGCGATCTATTCCGGCGCTTTCAAGAGAGCGGTAAACCCCGCCTGTTCGAAGTGATGGTCACCCGTGAGCGCGTCCGTGACCGCGGCCGCGCTCATTACCAGAAACGAAACGCAGTCTGTGAGGGACCATTCTTTGTCCCATCGTCTCGCGTAAAGTTCCAGACCGCGTCGCTGCAATTCCATGCTGAGTGGAACAATGTTCACACGCGGATCCGTTCGGATCGAGTTCAAGAGTTCGGCGAACGCCAAGCGATTGCGCCCGGCGGCAAGCGCGTTCGCCAGTTCGATCACAATCCACTCAGTGGTTACGAGACGGCCCTGAAACTGATCCGAGAATGCAATGGCACGGACGTGGGCCGAGTCCCGTGGATTGATCGCCGCGACGAAGAAGAATGTGTCGGCGAAGATCACGTTCATTTTTTGGGAATGCCGTAGAGGTAGTGGTCGTGTTGAACTGCGAGGTCCGCGGGCAACCCCTCGACCTGTTGGGAAATTTTCAGCAGTCGGCGAGTCAACTCATTGCCTGACGGCTCCGCTGCCACCGTTTCAACAGTCACGTTGGCTCCTTCGGGCAGGGTTACTCCGGGAGGCAGAACTACCACGCCGCCGCAGACTTTTCCGGTGAAACTCATGGCCGATAAATCGCGCAATGAGTGCGAAAATGCAAGTTCACGGCAACTCACTGCGGCGGCGCAAGCAAAAGCACCGGCAATGGCGGGAGCGCAAACCCTGCTTCGGGGCGCTGGTGCAGCTGGACGGCTCACACCACGACTGGTTTGAGGGGCGGCGGGAGAAGTGCGTGCTGATGGTGATGGTGGACGACGCGACGGGCCGGGTATGGGCGCAGTTCTTCGAGGAAGAGACCACGCACGCCAGCTACGACGTGCTGGCAGGCTGGGTGAAGCAGCACGGCCTGCCGCAGAGCCTGTATGTGGACCGGGACAGCATCTACCGGTGCGAAGGGCTGGGGAGCATCGCCGAACAAATCGCAGGGAAAGCGCCGCAAACGCAGTTTGGGCGGGCCATGGAACAGAGTTGGGGGTGGAACTGATATTGGCGAACAGCCCGCAAGCCAAAGGCCGGGTAGAAAGGATGAACGGCGTGCTGCAAGACCGGCTGGTCAAGGCCCTGCGGCTGGCGGGCATCAGCGACCTTGCGGTGGCCAACGAGTATCTGAGGAAGACGTATCTGTCGGAACACAACCGGAAGTTCCAGGTGCAGGCGGCCAG
>JAYVOY010000700.1:0-3005 GCA_043757645.1 Verrucomicrobiota bacterium | reverse complement strand
AGAGCCAGTTGAGCTTGAAAATCGCGGCCTCGGGCGGGGTCGGTTTCGTGGGCGTCGGCAGCGGCACGACCGGGTGCGCGCGCACCACGACCTGATGCAGGCGCGGCACGGTGAACATTGGTGACGACACACGGTTGAGTGTTTTCTGGAACGCGGGAATTCCCCACAGAAACACGAACGCAGTCAGCAGAATCCAGGGCATCCACGCCTGGCGGATTTTGGCGCGGGTTGGAGTTGGTTCCGATTCAGCGGGCGCGGCGGTGGCAGTGCCGTCGCTGTTTTCGAGTGGCGGGAGTTTCCAAATTTCTTTCGGTTTCCAAAAACGCAGCAGCACGATCAGGCCGCCCATCGAGGCCAGCGACGCGATGATGTCCACGAGCCACGGGCCGTGGAAATTGGCGACGAGAAATTGCGGCACCGCGAAACACACGCCCGCCGTGAGCGCCGCGGGCCACACGCCGAGCATCCCGCGAAACCCGCACATCGCCCACACGACCCAGAACGGCACGATCAGCGAGAAGAACGGCAGTTGCCGCCCGATCATTTGCGAGAGCGTGAGTTCGCTGATGCCCGTGACGCTCGCGAGCGCGATGACCGGCGTGCCCAGCGCGCCAAACGCGACGGGCGCGGTGTTCGCGATGAGCGACAAGCCCGCGGCGGCCAGCGGACGAAAGCCGAGTTGCATCAGGATCGCGGACGTCACCGCCACCGGCGTGCCGAAGCCCGCCGCGCCCTCAAAAAACGCGCCGAAGGAAAACGCGATGAGAATGACCTGCACGCGCGGGTCGGGCGCGATAGTCGCGAGATTGCCGCGCAGCACGGCGAAGAGACCGCGCTGCACCGTGAGGTGATAGAGGAAAATCAGATTGAGTATGATCCAGCCGATGGGGAACAACCCGAACGCCGCGCCGTAGCCAGCGGTCGCGAGCGCGGCGTCGAGCGGCATGTGAAATCCGAACAGCGCCACGCCCAGCGCGACGAGCAGCCCGAGCAGCGCCGCGAGATGAATGCGGATTTCCAGCCACGCGATCGCGCCCAGCAGCACGACGACCGGCAGCGCGGCGAGGAGTGTCGAGAGGAGGGCGTTGCCGCACGGGTCGTAGTTTTGTTGCCAGTTCATTTGGAAGAAGCTCGCGCGACACTACGCGAGCCGGACGCGGGGGAACAAGCCCGCGCGGGTGGGGCGGGGCGGGGCGCATCCGCGCACTGCCCCGTAGCGTCGCCGTCTCGGCGGCTCACGGCGTCTGAACCACGCCGTGGCATACTTTTTGTCCAGTGTGCGGCGCTTCCCGGCTGCGGGTATCGGAAACCACGGTTGGGCCGACCCTGCGGATCGGTCGCGCGGTGAGCCGCCGGGACGGCGGCGCTCCGATGGAGCGCCGTTCGCTAGCGATTTTCCGATGCCCGGTTGAACTCGCGACGAAGCGCTTCGATGCGCCGACGATTGGCGCCGAGGTCCGAGTGGCCCACGCGTGAAGCGGAACGCACGTGAATGACATGATCCTTTTCCACGACGAGAAATTCCACGTCATCGACGAAGCGAAACAACGCGGTGCGAAATTCGGCGTGCAGATAATCGGGTGTTTCCGTGAGCACGCGCACGCGTGGCTGCGCCGCCAGCATTTGCTTCAACGCGCGCATTGCCTCCGCCGCCGAACCGCGAAACGCCAGCGGCGCGATGGCGTGCGCCGCGGCGGCGTCCTGACTGCACACGCAGTTGGGCGAGCCGGGGCAGGGCGCGAGGCGTCCCTCGCGGACACCGGGGCCGCTGTTGGTCGTGGGGGTTTGCGAACGCATGACGGCGAGCACTAATGAAGCGGGGGGGCGCTCGATTCCAGCCCATTCCCGCGGGGCTTCGCGCGTTGGCTGCGGCAATTCAAACGCTACCCCGCCGCGTCCGGCTCTGCCGCCGGGTTTGTCGCCGGGCTTGCGGGAAGAGCCACTGCGGCTTGCCGCGCGCGCAGCGTCGCGAGCGCGGTCTCGGCGGCGGCGCTTTCAGCGGTCTTCTTGCTTTTGCCGTGACCGCGCGCGAGTTCCGCGGGGCCGTTGAACACGGCGCACTCGAAGGCGCGGTCGTGCGCGGGACCGCTCGACGACAGAATTTTGTACTGCGGTGGACGCGACTCGGTGGCTTGCAGCAGCTCCTGAAGTTCGCCCTTGGGATTCAGCAATTGCGGCGCTTGTTTCACGTGGCCGAGGTCGCCGCTGAAATGGCGCAGCACAAACTCGCGCACGGCCGGGTAGCCGCCATCGAGAAACAGCGCGCCGACCACGGCCTCGTAGGCATTGGCGAGAATCGACGGACGCTCGCGGCCGAGATTGGCGTCCTCCGCGCGGCTGAGAATGATGCCGCTGCCCAACGCGATGCGCCGCGCCTGCTCGGCGAGCGCGCGGCGATTCACCAACTGGGCGCGGGATTTCGTGAGCGCGCCTTCATCGAGGCCGGGGTAGCGCTCGTACAGTTCCGCGGTGAGCACGAGTTGCAGCACCGCGTCGCCGAGATATTCCAAGCGCTGATTATTCGGCGACGGCGCGCCCGCGGCGTGCGTGACGGAGGAATGCGTCAGCGCGAGGCGCAGCAGGTCGGGCTGCTGAAATTGATAACCCAGCCGGGCTTGAATGGCGTCGAGATCGGACACAGGCGCGGGGAGCGTCAGGTGGCGGCGGCGGCGGCGGCGGTCGATGGCTCGTCGGTGGCGGGCGCCTCAGTTGCGGGCGGCGGTGAGGCGGGAGAATTTTCAGCGGGCGCGACCGCGCCGTTGCCATTGCCGTTGAAGCCGTGTTCGAGCAAATAGGCGACCTCGCGCTGCACTTCCTCGAGCTGATTCAACTGCAAATCCGGATCGGCAATCGTGAAGACATCGCCGGTTTTGCCATGCTCGTAGATGAACACGCGGCGGCCGTTCTCGGTGGTTTGCCCGCGCACTTTCAGGATGCGCTTGCGCTCGAGCATCACGGCGAGGATGTAGCTGGCGGCGCGGAAACGCGGGTCGTTTTTCTGCACC
>JAYVOY010000699.1:0-11200 GCA_043757645.1 Verrucomicrobiota bacterium | reverse complement strand
TGTTTGCGCGAGCGCTCGACGCGGTTGCGGTAGTTGAGTTCGTCCCATTCGGTGGCGGCAAGGGGCTTGTAGCGAAGTTTTCGCGCGCCGTCTTTTTTTGGCTGGTCGTTGACGAGGAATTCAAACTCGCGGTCCTGCCGGTCGTTGATGAGTTGGTACAATTTTTCGTTGAGCGTCACGTCGGCGCCGTTGATGGCGAGGACGTATTCGCCGGGTTTGATCTGGGTTTTTTCGTAGGAGCCGGGCGTGCCGGCGGGGACGGTGGCGACCTTGATGCCGGGGCCTTTGTGCGAGTAATCGAAGGTGAAGCCAAGGTGCGGCGTGATGATTTCTGGAACAGTCGAGGTCGCGGGCGTGACCTCGGAATGCGAGGCCTCGAGTTCGCCGACCATTTGGTTGAGGAGGTTCGCGAATTCCTCGTTGGTATCGACGGCCCCGAGGAGCGGTTCGTATTGCCCGCGGATTTTTTCCCAGTCGCGGCCGTGGAAATTGGGGTCGTAGAAATTGCGGTGATACTCGCGCCAGAATTGGGTGAAGGCGGCGAGACGCTCGGCGCGCACGTCGCGTTCCCAATCGGCGGTGAAGGAGACTTTCGTCGGCGACATTTTGTCGTCGGGCTTCATCGTGAAAATCTCGCCGTTGTGTACGAAGCAGCCTTTGCGCGCGTCGGCGAGTGTGCGGAGGCCGGCTTTGCCGCCGCCGGTGGTGAGGCGTTTGGTCTCCTTGCCGTCGTAGGTGACGGACCAAATGTCGCCTTCGGAGAGGAAAAGGATGAGGCCGTCGCTGGTGACGGTGAGATCGGCGGTGGGGCTTTGCGAGCCGACCTTGCGGATGCGGCGCGAGATGTCGGTGAAGTCGATTTCGACTTTCACGGGGTCTTTGGGCTTTTCGAATTTGAGATCGATGTCGGAGGTGCGGGACGTTTCGCGCGTGAGCGGGAGCACGTAGAGGCCGTCGCCGTCGCGGTTGCTTTGGAAGAAGAGATATTTGCCATCGGGCGACCACGTGGGCTGGCTGTGGTGGGCGTTGAGGCGGGTGACGTTGATGGCTTCGCCGCCCTTGGCGGGAACGATCCAAAGATTGAAGGAGTGGCTCGCGCTCTTGCGGGCGTAGGCGATCCATTGCAGGTCGGGCGACCACGAGTAATCGCCGCCGCCGGAGCCGCGCTGATGCGTGCCGGGGACGCGCGCGATGCGCTTGGGTTCGCCGTTGGTGTTGGCGTGAGTGACTGTGGTGGTGACGATGTTGGTGATGACCGATTGGGTGACGGTGTTGGTGACGGTGTTGGTGACAGCGTTGGTCTTGGTGGCATTGGCGACGCCGTTGGTGACTGTGGTCGTGACGAGATTGGTCGTGGTCGTGACGACGGTGCGGGAGAGCGTCAGCGAGTAGAGGCCGCCCTCGGGGCCGGCGAGCCAGAAGCCGAGTTGTTTGCCGTCGGGCGAGAGGCGGAGGTGCGTGACGTTGTCGGAGCTTTTCCAGAGGGGTTTTACTTTGAGCGTCTCGAGGTCGAGGTCGTAGATGCGCGTGTTGAATTCGCGGTCGGAAGTGAAGAGAAGTTTTTTGTCGTCGGGCGACCAGCAGAAGTCGGAGTCGTCGCCAGCCCAATCGGTGAGGCGGCGGGCGATGTCCTGGCCGCGGCCCGCGACGCCCTTGGATTTCTCGACGGGCACCACCCAGATGTCGCCGCGGAGGCCGAAGGCAATGCGTTTGCCGTCGTTCGAGAGTTCGGCTTCGGTCACGCCGGTGGTGAGCTTTTCGCGGCGGCGGGAGTTTTGCTTTTCGTCGGTGGCGACGAGGAGATTGATTTTTGTGGCGTCGGTCGCGCCGGGTTTCAGGAGCCAAAGATCCGCGCCGTACTCGAAGGCGATGTCGCCGCTGGTGGTGGCGACGCTCGGGGCGCGGACCGCGCCGCCGGTGAAGCGGGTGAGCTGTTTGGATTTTCCGTCGCGCTGAAAAATCCAGAGATTGGGCGTGCGCGCGGGGCTGTCGGTGATTTTCGGAATGCGCTCGCCGAGCTTGGAAACGGAGGGCGTGGGTTCGCTGAAGGTCACGGTGAGCAGGCCCTGAGCGCCGGGAAGAAATTTGGTCCAGAGATGCTGGCGGTCGTCCGTGGTGATGGCTTTGCGGGATTTGTCGGCGGTGTTGAAGAGTCCGATTTGTGCGGCGGCGGAACCCACGTAGCGCGGGCGCGAGCTGGGGAAACCGTAGCGGCCATAGACGATTTCCTTGCCGTCGGGCGAGTAGCTCGGGTAGTTCAGCGTGGCGAAATCCTCGAAGAGTTTTTCAGTGGCGAGGGTTTTCACGTCGAGGGCGAAGACGGCGTAGTTGACGGAATCGCGCTTGCCGGAGAAGAGGAGGAATTTGCCGTCGGGACTCCAGCCGTAGGGGGTTTCGGCGTTGGCGTGCCAGGTGAGTTGCTGCGCCGCGCCACCCTCGGCGGGGATCACGAAAATATCCCAACTGCCGGTGCGGCGGCTGGAGAAGGCGAGCCATTTGCCGTCGGGCGAAAAGAGCGGGAAGGAATCCATCTCGACGTGGGACGTGAGGGGCGTGGCGCGTCCGCCGGTGGCGGGGGCGGTCCAGATGTCGCCGCGATAGACGAAGGCGAGTTGCCTGCCGTCGGGGCTGAGGGCGGGCAGGCGCGCGCCGATGATGGGCGCGGGGGCGGGGGCGGAGAGTTGCGCGCGGGCGCGGGGCGCGGATGCGGTGAACAGCAAGGCGAGGGCGAGGGTGGCGCGGGCGCGGGTGAGGTGCATGAGTTTTTTGGGGAGAGTTTTTTAGCCACGGATGGAACACGGAGGAAACACGGATGGAATTGGACGCGGTGCGGGCGTGCCGGGCGAATTTGGAGTGCGGTGACAACGCGCCGCACGCCACGGGGGCGCGGGGTGTTTTGAAAATTTTCGGCCGCAAATCAACATGGGAATTGGCGGGGGAATTTGGGGCCGGGGAATCGGAAGGCGAGCCTCATTTTCCGACGGGGCTGGGGGTTGGAGTTTCGGCGGCGGAGAGTGGGTTGGGCACGGAGGTTGAAAGGTCGTTGGCGGGTGCGCGAGACGCGGCGGGAGCGGGGTGGGATTTTCGCAAAAACAATTTTCCCAAGTCATCGAACCACGAGTACGCGACGGGCGTGACGAGGAGCGTGAGCAGCAGCGAGAGCGTCTGGCCGCCGATGACGATGATGGCGATGCCGCGGCGTTCCTCCGCGCCGGGACCGGCGCCGAGCGCGAGGGGCAACATGCCGGCGACGAGCGCGAAGGTGGTCATCAGGATCGGGCGGAGGCGGTCGCGGTTGGCTTGGAGAATGGCCGCGGTTTTTTCCACGCCGCGCTGGCGCAGCGTGTTCATGTGGTCGATTTGCAGGATCGCATTTTTTTTCACGACGCCGAAAAGCACGAGGAGGCCGAGCGCGGAGTAGAGGTTGAGCGTGTTGTCGGTGAGGCGCAGCGAGAGGAGCGCGAAGGGCACGGAGAGCGGGAGCGACAGGAGAATCGTGAATGGATGAATGAGGCTCTCGAACTGCGCGGCGAGAATCATGTACATGAAAATCACGGAGAGGAGAAAGGCGTACATGAATTCGCGAAAGGTTTTTTCCATTTCGCGTCCGCGTCCGGCGACGCGCGTGGTGAAGCCGGGCGGCATGTTCAAATCTTTCGCCGCGGCGCGCAGGGCTTCGAGGCGGTCGGCGAGCGCGTAACCGGGCGCGATCGAGGCGCGGAGGCTGACCTGGCGCTGGCGGTCGAGGCGGTCGATGCGCGAGGCGGTGAGGCCGGGGACGATTTGCACGAGGTTGTCGAGGCGCACCATGCCGCCGCCTTGTTGCGGGACGTAGAGGCGCGAGATGGTGGGCGCGTCGTTGCGGTTGCCCTCGCGGAGGCGGAGTTGCACATCGTAATCCTCGTTGATGCTCGGGTCGCGGTAGCGCGAGACGTGCTGGTCGCCGCCGACCATGAGGCGCAGCGCGGTGGCGATGTCCTCGGTGTCCACGCGGAGTTTGGCGGCGCGGGCGCGGTCAATCTCGACGCGGAGTTCGGGCATGTTGAGGCGCAGCGTGGTGTCGGCGTCGATGATGCCGAGGCTCGGGGCGAGTTCGCGGAGTTCTTCGGCGTAGCGGGAAAGTTGAATGAGGTCGGGGCCGAGAATGGAGAAGTCCAGTTCCACCGCGGCGCTGCCGGTGTTGAAGGAGGACGTGGGGCGAATGCCGACGCGAAGCTCGCGGAATTTTTTCAGGCGCTTGCGAATGAGGCTGGCGATGTCGGACTGCGAGTAGTTGCCCTTGAAGGCGTCGAGCGGGTGCAGCGTGAAGAGGCGTTTCCACGTGAAGACGCGCTCGGCGTGCGGCGCGAGTTGCACGTAGATGCTCGCGATGTTCGGCGTCGAGAGCAGGCCGCGTCCGCCGACGACGGTGAGCATGACGCGGATGGCGGGGATTTGTTGCAGCTCGGCCTCGACGAGGCGCGTGGCTTCGTCCATCGCGCCGAGGCCCGCGCCCTCGACGGCGGTGAGGCCGACGGTGAACTCGCCCTCGTCGGAATTGCCGGGGAGATATTCCTGCCGAATGGATTTGTAGAGCGGATACGAGGACGCGACGACGGCCAGCGCGAGCACGGCGATGGCGAGGCGGTGATGCAGCGAGAAGGCGAGCATCGCGGCGTAGGTGCGGTCGAGCCAGCCGTAGAAACCGCGGCGCGAACGGGCGTCGCCGTGGTCGCCAGCGAAGGAATCGTCGGGCTTCAAGAGGCGCGCGCTCATCATCGGCGTGAGCGTGAAGGAGACGAGCAGACTCACCATGACGGCGACGGCGGCGGTGATGCCGAATTGAAAGAGGAAGCGGCCCGAGATGCTCGACATGAAGGATACCGGCACAAAAATCACGACGAGGCTCAACGTCGTCGCGAGCACGGCGAGGCCGATTTCCGCGGTGGCGGCGCGCGCGGCCTCGAAGGGGTGCATTTTCTTTTCCTCGACGAAGCGGAAAATATTTTCGAGCACGACGATCGCGTCGTCGATGACGATGCCGACCATGAGCACGAGGGCGAGCATCGTGACGCTGTTGAGCGTGAAGTGCAGCGCCCACATCATGCCGAACGTGGCGACCACGGAGGTGGGAATCGCGATGCCCGCGATGATCGTCGCGCGCCAGTTGCGCATGAAGGCGAGGACCACCAAACACGCGAGAATGCTGCCAAGAATCAAGTGGGTGTTGATCTCGTGCAGCGCCTCGTAGATGTAGCGCGACTGGTCGGCGAGGACGATGAGCTTCACGTCGGCGGGCAGGTGATCCTTGAGCGTGAGGAGTTTTTGTTTCACGCCCTCGATGACCGCGACGGTGTTCGCGCCGGACTGTCGGCGCACGGCGAGCGTGACGGTGGGTTCGCCGTTCAAGCGCGCGAGGGAGCGTTGTTCCTTCGTGCCGTCCTCGGTCGAGCCGATGTCGCGAATGCGGATCGGCGAGCCGCGGTGATAGGCGACGGTGATGTCATCGAAGTCGCGCGGGTTGGCGATGCGACCCACGGTGCGGAGCGTTTGCTCACGCTGCGGGGTGGTGACGTAACCGCCGGGGCTGTTCGCATTTTGGCGCACGATGGCGTCGCGCACGGCGGTGATCGGGATTTGGTACGCGGCGAGTTTGTCGTCATCGATCCAGACGTTGATGGCGCGGTCGAGGCCGCCGTTGATCTCGACTTCGCCGACGCCGAGCGAGCGTTCGAGTTGAACTTTTACAATTTTGTCCGCGAGTTCCGTGAGTTCGCGCAACGAGCGCGGGCCGGCGAGCGCGACGGTGATGATGGCGTTCTGGTCGTTGTCGAATTTGGAAATGATCGGCGGGTCGGCCTCGCGCGGCAGGTCGCGCAGAATCGCGGCGACGCGGTCGCGCACGTCCTGCGTGGCGACGTCGATGTTGCGCTCGAGAGCGAAGGTGGCGCTGACCCAGGAGTTGCCGGGCGTCGCGATGGAGCGCAATTCCTCAATGCCCGCGATGGTGTTGAGCGCCTCCTCGAGGGGTTGGTTGACGAGCGCCTCGACCTCCTGCGGCGACGCGCCGGGCAGGCGGGTGTTGACGCGGACGGTGGGGAGATCGACGGACGGAAAGCGATCGACGCCGAGGCGGAAATAACTCGCGGTGCCGACGACGACGAGCGCCAGCACGAGCATGGCGGCAAAGACGGGGCGCTTGATGCAAACTTCCGCGAGCTTTTGCATGGTGTCAGCGCACGACGGCGAGGGCTTGGCCAGGCTGGAGATTGCCGGGGTTCAGGATGACTTCGTCGCCTTCCTTCAGCCCCGAGAGGATTTCGCAAACGTCGGGCGTCTGGCGTCCGGTCGCGACGGTGCGTTCGACGGCCTTGCCGGTTTGCGCGAGAAAAACTTTTTCAATGCCCGCAAAAACGATCAGCGCGGCGCGGGGAATCACGAGCGGAAGTTGTTTGTCCTCGGTGAGAATTTCCGCGCGCACAAACGCGCCGGGACGCAGCGTGCCGTCGTTTTTCACATCGGCCTCGACGCTCAACATGCGCGTGTCGTCGGCGATGGCGGGGCTGAGGCGGTTGATCTCGCCAGTGTGCGGCGTGGCGGCGCCGGCGATGGTGAGGCGGACTTTTTGGCCGAGGCGGAGTTGGAAGGCGTCGCGTTCCGGCACGTCGAGGCGCAGGCGGAGCGGGTCCATCCGCACGAGCGTGGCGATGGGATCGGCGACGGAGAGAAATTCGCCGGCGCTCGCGCGGCGCTCCTGAATGGTGCCGTCGAAGGGCGCGATGATGGTGGTTTCCTCGAGATCGCGTTTGGCGATGGCGACGTCGGCGAGGCGTTGGGCGTGGACGGCTTGGCGGCCGCGGACTTCCTCGAGGGCTTCCTGAAATTTGCTGGCGGCGACGAGGTAACCGGACTCGGCGAGTTCGAGTTCGGATTTCGCGAGGATGCCCTGCTCGGTGAGTTTCGCGATGCGGTCGCGGTTGCGTTGCGCCTCGTCAAGGAGCGCGCGGGCCTGCTTGACGGTGCTCGCGCCCTCGGCGTCGAGGCGGACGTCGGGGCCTGCGAGGGGAATGCCGAGACGCGCGCGGGCCTGGGCGAGTTGGGCCTCGGCTTGTTGGAGGCGGAGCTCGTAATCGCGCGGCTCGATGACGGCGATGCTGTCGCCCTTGCGGACGGGCTTGCCGAGATCGACGGCGATGCTTTGAAGACGGCCGGCGACCTTGGTGCGCAGCGTGGCCTGGTCGTGCGCGGCGAGCGTGCCGGTGACGACGACGGTGCGTTCCATCGCGCGCTTTTCGACACGGGCGGTTTTGACGGTGCGGGGCGCGGCGGTGTCGGCGGCGGCGGGGGATTTCGCGGGCGCGGCGGTGGAGTTGGCGGGTTTGCAGGCGGCGGTGAAGAGCAACGCCAGCGCGGTGAGGGCGAGGGCGAGGGGTTCACCGCGCGACCACGACATGAGGAAGGCGCAAGCGGTGCCAGTGGTGCCGCGGGCCGGGGAGCGCACGCCGCTGGCGTGCAGTTTTTGGCGGCTCGCCAAAAACTTCGTTCCACTAACTTTTCCGCGCGGCGAAAGAGGTGAGAACCGGGTCGCGCTGGTTTGGGCGAGCCGCCCAAACCAGCACGCGGGCCGCGTGCGCTCCCCGGCGCAAACTTTCAGTTCGGATTTAATGCCGGGCAATTTGCCTCTCGAACCGGGGTGGTTCAAATCAAACATCGGTGCGGAATCGGGTTTGGGTGCGAAACCCGGGATGCCTTGGGCACGGAGTCCCGCCTTTAGGCGGCGAGGCGTCCGCACTGGCGAGAGCTTGGTAAGTTTCCAGCGCCTCGGCCACGGCGCGCGCCCCGCCGGCTGAAGCCGGGACTCCGTACCTTTCGTCGGCTCCGCGCGCCCTGGGCAGAGTTTTGGCGCTAGACATTTTTGGCCACGAAACCCCGATGAATTCGCATTCCCGGGGGATTTTGTCTCACACACAACATGGTTGCGGGCTGGCGCGCGGCGACTTGGAATCACTTCTTCTCGACCACCCAGATGTTGCGGAAGCGAACGGGGTTGCCGTGATTTTGGAGATAGAGCGGGCCGGGGTCGGGGCCTTCCTTCACGGGCGCGGCGGTGGTGGTTTTGGGGAGTTCGACATCCTGCTGCACGAGGACGCCGTTGAGGCGGACGGTCATGCGGGCGTTTTTGGTCTTTTTACCGGCGGCGTCGTATTCGGCGGCGGTGAATTCGGTGTCGTAGGTCTGCCAAGTGAGGGGCGGGAAGCAGAGGTTTTCGTCGGGGGCTTTGATGCTGTAGATGCCGCCGGTTTCGTTGTCTTTGCCGAGGAGGCCGAAGGAGTCCAGGACTTGGGTTTCGAAGCGGCCCTGCAAATAAACACCGCTGTTGCCGCGGCCCTGACCGCGCGCGAAGGGCATGTAGGGCAGCATGAACTCGACGTGCAGCGTCTGGCTTTGGAATTTTTGTTTGCTCGTCGGGCCTTCCTGCAACCAACCCTCGGACGACATTTTGCCGCCTTGAAACGTGTCGGCGGTTTTGCCATCGAACAACACCACCGCACCCGCGGGCGGGGCCAGGCCGAGCGTCGGGCTTTTGCGCGCGACGGATTTCAATTCGCCGAGCGCCTTGCCGTCGGCGCTGGTGACGCTGGCGGCACCGTCTTTCACGGACGCTTTCCAGTTCGCGTGCGCGAAGGTGGCGACGCCGTCCTTGAGTTCGCCATCGGCTTCCTCGCGTTGACCCTTTTCCCAGCCGTCGCCCGGCAGACCACCCGCGAGCAGGACGGCGCGAAATTTCCCGCCCCCGAGCGCGATGACTTGGAGGCCGGTTTTCTTGCCGCCAAGCGTTCCCGAATATTCGCCTTGGAACGCGTAATCGGCGTCCACCTTGTTCGGGTCGATCGAGACGAAGTTTTTGTTCGGCCCATCCGCGGCGCGCGCGGGCAGCGCGACGGAAACGGTGAGCAGCGCGGCGAGCGCGACGGTGAGGCAACGGTGGTGTCGATTCATGTTTTTGAATGGGCGCGGGGAATCCGCGCGGTCAGTTTTGGATCACGAGCGGGTTTCAGACGCGGGTGGTTGGCGGGGCATTCGCCGCGGCTCTGGCAGTCCCCGGCCCATGAACATGTGGTGCTCCATTGCGTCTGCCGTTTTCCATCGCGCTGGTCGTGCCGAACGAAATTAAAACCCAATGAACCCCTTGCAGTTCCTCGCCCTGCTCCCCTTGCTCGCCGCCGCGATCCTCGCCGCCGAGCCGCTGCCGGGCACGCTCATTGTGCATCCCGGCGATGGTGCGCGGATGGTGTATGTGCCGGCGGGGAAATTCATCATGGGCCTCGATGAGGCCGAGGCGAATGTCGTGGCGCGGCATTTGGGCGCGCAGGACGCGGCGACGTTGTGGGCGTGGGATTGTTATCCGCGGCGCACGGTGGAGTTGCCCGGTTACTTCATCGACGAATGCGAGGCGACGGTGGCGCGGTGGAAGCAATTCGTCGCGGCGACAGGGCAGCGCACGAAGTTCAAGGAAACGACGCGGCACTTCGATGATCCGGCCGCGCAAGCGCTGCCCGCCGGTGAAATCACGTGGGACGAAGCGAAGACCTACGCGCGCTGGGCGGGCAAGGCGCTGCCCACCGACGCGCAATGGGAGAAGGCCGCGCGCGGCACGGACGGGCGTTTGTACCCGTGGGGCAACACGCCGCCGACGCCCGAGCACGGGCACCTCGGGGCGAAGGGAAAACAGCCGCAACTCTACACGCAGGTGGGAAGTTATCCGAAAGGCAGCTCGCCCTACGGCGCGCTCGATTTGATCGGCAATCAATACGAATGGACCGCGGACTGGCTCGAACCGTATCCGGGAAATCCGCAGGCGGAGAAGATGCGCGACTACAGCGGGCAGAAGGCGGTGAGCCTGCGCGGCGGCTCGTGGTACCACGGTTGGGTGGGCTTTTACGCGGCGAAGCGGTTTGGGTTCAAACCCGACGAGACGTATTACCACGTGGGTTTTCGCACGGTGTGGACACCCCCCGCGGGCTATTTCGAGTCGCCGGAATTCGCGCGCGATCGCGCCGCGGCGGAGAAAACTTCGACGGTTCCGCCCGTCGCGATTTTTCGCAGCGCGGTCGCGCCGGTGATTGACGGGAAGCTGGATGACGCGTGCTGGAAATCAGCCGTGCCCGTCGCGGTGCGGTATCCCTACGGCGCGCCCGGGCAGACGACGACTCCGCCGCCGCTGACGGCGCGATTCGCGTGGGACGAGCGGTATCTCTACATCGGCTACGAGGTGAACGACACGAATCTCGTGGCCCTCGCGTCGGGTCGCGAGTCGGGGCCGCCGGGGAATCGCCGGCCGGGCAGCGAGGAATATTTGCCGGAGAAGAATTTGGATTTGGTGGAATTTTTTGTGTCGTTCGGCAGCGCGCAGAAATTTTGGGAGATTCATCACAACGCGGCGAATCACCTGAACACGATCCCGGTGGAACTGCCGTCCGCGGCGGATTTGGCGAAGCTTCCAAAGCCCTCGTACAAGGACGTGACGTTTCAGCGCAACCGTTTCGTGGACGACGACGGCGCGTTCACAGTGGCGCGCGCGGTGCAGTTGCGCGCGAATGCCGGGGGGCGGCTCTCCACGGTGAATGATCCGAGCGATCGCGACACGGGTTACACGGGCGAGATTCGCCTGCCGTGGGCGGGCCTCGGCGCGCCGGCGGAACGGCGGCGGGCGGACGGCAGTTACGACCTGCGCGGCGTGCGTCTGCCGCTGCTCGCGGCGGTGCTCAACGGCGCCAACGGGCAGGCGATTTATCACTCGAGCGCGCCGTATCTGCCGGCGCTGATGTTCCATTTTTCCGTCGCAGTGTGGCCGCGGTATGAACTGGTGGATGCGCCGAAATGACGGTGCGCCGCCAGCCCTCACGCGCGGGGCAAAATGCGGTTTGACCTTGACCGTAACGATGCAGCAGGACCGCCGCCGTCCCGGCGGCTCACACCGTCCACACGGGGCGAACGCGCGGATTTTCCGCAGCCCAAAATGCTCCCTGAATAGTGAGCCAAAAGCGCGCGGACAATTGGCCCCCCTCGGACTTTCCCACGCCGTGAGCCGCCGAGACGGCGGCGGTCCGACTGCATGGTCACGGCCTAGCCTGAACATTTCATAGGCGACTGGAAGGCAGGATTTTTTGGCGCAAAATTTCCGGGATCGATCCTCCAGGGAGTCGGAAGGGCTGGCCAA
>JAYVOY010000698.1:0-3013 GCA_043757645.1 Verrucomicrobiota bacterium | reverse complement strand
CGGCGGCGGGGTGTGTTTGGTTTGGGCCTTTATTCACAGCCCTTCCGACGCGCTTCCCGCCCCTCCGTTCAATCCCACTATGATTTTTTCAGGTTAGGGTCTCGTTACCTCATCTCCTACAAGAGGGTTCAGTTCACGCCTTTGATTTGCAGCAGCGTGAAGGGGTAGAGGATCAGCGCGTAGATCGTGCCGTCGTGGGCGACGATGAGGCCTTGGTGACCGTGGAGGGGCGTGAGGGTTTTGTCGGGGAGCGTGTGGTAGCCGTGGCTCCACGGCGGGCGTTTGCCGTCGGCGCGCGGGGCGGAGGCGGAGAGGGTGAGGAGCGAGATGGCGAGACGGCGGGAGTGCGAGGGCGGCATAGGTTTGTGGGTGTGGTGTGGAACGGGGGTGAGAGTTTCAACGACGTGAGTGGCTGGCAAGCGTGGGTGTGCTTGGATACAATCGGCTGCGTTTTTTTGGGGGGGGCGAAAAATGGGTGGCGAAAAAATCCGCGGAACTCGCGAAGTTTTTTTGTTCTATTTCGGCGCGGCGGGGGCGGCGGGTTTTTCGGGGTAGCGCCAGACCCAGTCGCCGCGTTTGAAATCGGGGATGGGTGGTTTGTCGGTCGTGAGCGCGGCTTCGCCGCCGTCGTCGGTTTGATTGAAGCCGACGGAGTAGAGGACGAAATTGCCATCGGCGGTGCGGCGGTAGTGGAGGGGTTCGCCGCTCATGAGGTCGTGGGGAAGTTGCGCGAGGAAATCGGGGATGAGCGCGGCGGTGGTTTCGGGAAACGCGCCGTGTTTGAGGCGGTGGCGCTCGAGCGCGCAGGCGACGCGCGCGAGGTCGAGGGCGGTTTGGGATTGGGCGTATTTTTGTCCGACATTGACGACGGCGGGCAGGAGCATTCCGCCAAGGATGCGATAGGGATGGCGGGTGTGGAGTTCGGCTTCTGCCGCTGTGGCGCGCTGGTAAATGTCGAAACGAAAGCGGCGTTTTTCCAAATCGATCATGGGCAGCGAAAATTCCTGATGGAAGTTGACCGTGAAGGCTTTGTTTTGGTCGAGCCAGCCGGACGGGGCAAGCGAGAGAATCGCGGTCCACGCGGGGGATGACAACTCGCCGTACGCACTCGCGGCCAATTGCGGATTGTCCCGAAGCAGGTCGATCCCCCCGATACAAAAAGCTTGTTCGCCGCGGATGGCGCGCGGATAGGCGGCGAGCAGATCGCGGGCGGCGAGGAGTTTATCGAGTTCGCGCAGTTGGGCTTCGGGCCACTCGCGGCGGGCGAGGCCTTCCCAGACGGGCTGGAGGTTGTGTTCGATGATCGCGATTTGCACCAAGCCCGAGATGAGAACTGGCTCCGTGGCGACGGTGTCGGCGAGGCGGAAACCGAGACGGATTTCTTCGAGGGCCGCATCGGTTTTACCGAGTGAAAGATGCGCGGTGGCTTGCAGGGCGGCGATTTGGGAAAACCGCCGTAGCACTGAAAGGTGCGGGATCGGCATCGCAAAATTGTCTTCGTAGCGGAGCGGAAAGCGCGCGTGCGGACGCCGGGCGGCGGCGCGAAGTTCGGTCATCTCGGGATCGAATTTGCTGAGGGCGAGCAGGACATCTTCGCCGGGTTGGCCGGCGACGGGCGCGGTCGGGAAGTCGGTGAGGCCGCGGTAGTGGGTTTGCCAGGCGGCGAGATTGTTGGTTTGGGCGAGCCGCCAACTGCCCGGCGACGGTGGATTGTTGCCGCTGAATTTCAGGTTGGTGAGGCGATCGTGGGCGGCCTGGTCGCGCGGTTTGTGGCGGACCTCGCCGGGCTTGGCGTTGGGAATGGGGACGCGATCGAAGAGGGGCGCGAAGAGCGGGGTCAGCGCGAAATTCTCGGCGTCGGGCACGGGCGGGGGCGCGAGGGATTTCCAGTCGAGGTGCTCGCCCTTGGCTTCGAGAGCGGCCTGGGTTTTGCGCCAGACCCTCATGCCGCGGAGGCCTTCGACGGCGTAGAAAAGCGCGATCAAGGTGAGGAGCGAGGCGAGGACGAGGAGGACGCGGCGGAGGGTTTTCATTTCGGGGGTGGGAAAATTTTCGGTGGCGAGGGGGCGCGTGATTTCAGGTTGAGGCTGGATGAGATTCGGGGTGTTCGGTGGTCAGGTTTGAGTGGGCGTTTTCTCCCTCACCCCAGCCCTCTCCCGCTGGGAGAGGGAGCCACGTCGTCCGTGCTGGTTGGGAGGCGGAGCGCCGAGCACCGGCTCGGCGAGGGCGTTGGGTTCGCGCCGAGCCGGTGCTCGGCGCTCCGTCCGTTTCAGGTTTGCTCCACGGGGGCTGTGCTGGTGCGTTGGGCGGGGCGCTGAACTCCAGTTCGGCGCGGATCGGTTTGAGTGACTCGCCGATCTGGAGATCGGCGCTCCGATTTGCGTGGAGGGCGTACGGACGCAAGTGCCATCGGTCTTGAGAGAGGCTTTGTCTCACGGCGCGTGGGTGCGGTTGGCGTTGAGCCAGCGGAGGGCTTCGAGTTCGCCGGAGGATTTGAGGCGTTCGAAATAGACGAGGAGCTCGGGTTCGGTGAGGCCGGAGGCGGGGTCGAAGGCATCGAGGCCTTGGGTGAGCGCGCGGATTTCGTCGCGCTGAGTTTTGAGGGTGGCGAGGCGTTCGGCGGGGGTTTGGCCGAGGAAGTCGTAGCGTTGGTTTTGCGCGAGGGGTTCGAGGACGCGTTTTTCCACAGCCATGCTGACGAGTTGTTCGATGAGGATTTTGTTGCTGGGGCCGTCGTTGATTTGCCGCGCGACATTCAGGCCGAGGACGGCGAGGGATTCGGCGGACGCGGTGTCGCCGCGGGCGGCGTAGTCTTTTTGCAATGCGGCGAGTTCTTTGCCGATGCCGGTGAGGGATTGCAGATGCGGCAGCAGTGCGCCGGAAATCGCGCTGGCCTTGGCCTCGATCGGGGAAAGGCCCGCGAGGAGAAGCATCTCCTCGGTGGCTTGGATGTCGCTGGTGGCGTAGTCGTCGAAGCGGCGTTTGGCGCTGGCGGCGGTGAGTTCGGCGAGGG
>JAYVOY010000697.1:0-11216 GCA_043757645.1 Verrucomicrobiota bacterium | reverse complement strand
CTTTGGCAGTTGAAACTTCCCCGCCTAATGTCCGACCTTTGCCGCGCATGAAATCAGCCATCACCATCTCCCTCGTTCCCGAGGCGCGCGGCGGTCCGTTTGTTTTCTGGGACGATCTCGCCGCCGGATTCGCCGCCGCCGCGCGACACGGATTCGATGCCGTCGAGATTTTTCCGCCCGCCGCCAACGCCGTGTCCATCGGCCTCGCGCGCGAGTTGATGGAGAAACACCATTTGAAAATCGCCGCCATCGGCACCGGCGCGGGCTGGGTGAAACACAAGCTCCGTCTCACCGATCCCGATCCCGCGATTCGCGCCAAGGCCCGCGAGTTCATCTACGGCATCATCAATCTCGCCGGCTACCTCGGCGCGCCCGCGATCATCGGCTCGATGCAAGGCCGCTGGGAGGGCGCGGTGTCGCCCGATCAGGCGCTCGCGTGGCTCGCGGAGGAACTCACCGCGTTGAGCGAACGCGCCGCCGCGCACAATCAAGTGCTCCTCTACGAACCGCTGAACCGCTACGAAACCAATCTCCTCAATCGCAACGCCGACGCCGTCGAGTTTCTCGACACGCGCGGTTTGAAAAATGTCCGCCTGCTCTGCGACCTCTATCACATGAACCTCGAGGAGGCCGATCTGGCCGCGTCGTTGCGCGCCACCGGCCCGCGCGTCGGCCACGTTCACTTCGCCGATTCGAACCGCCACGCGATCGGCTTCGGTCACACCGACATCGCGCCCATCGCCGCCGCGCTGCGTGAGATTGGTTACGCGGGATATTTGTCCGCGGAGATTCTGCCGCTGCCCGATGGCGAAACTGCGGCGGCCAAAACCATCGCGAGTTTTCGCCAATCTTTTCTGACTCCTGCCCCCTGACTCCTGCCTCCTTTCACCCATGCTCAAAACCCAACTCATCCACCCCGAAATCCTCCGCGCCTGCGCGCGCGCCGGACACCACGCAAAAATCCTCATCGCCGACGGCAATTACCCCGCCTCGTCCAAGAAGGGGCCGAACGCCGAACTCGTCTGCCTGAACCTCGCGCCCGGCTGCGTCACTGTCGCGCAGGTGCTCCGCGCGCTCCTCAGCGCCGTGCCCGTGGATTTCGTGAACACGATGGGCATCCCCGCCGATGACGCCTACGCGCAACTCGGCGACCCGCCCGTGTGGAACGAGTATCGGCAGGTGCTCAAGGACTCCGGCTCGCCGCTCAAACTTGAACCCATTCTCAAGTGGGATTTCTACAAACACGTCGAATCCCCCGATCACGTCCTCACCATCCAAACCGGCGACCAATCCCTCTGGGCCAACGTGCTGCTCACGCTCGGCTGCCGGACGAATTGATTTTGTAAGCCACGGATGAAACACGGAATGAACCCGGAGACGAATCAGGAAAGCAGGAACACAGGCAGCGGCAAAATCGCCGCTGCGTTCCTGCCTTCCTGCGTTCCTGATATTTTTTCCGCCGTGTTTCCTCCGCGTTCCATCCGTGGCTAAACCATGAAATCCCGCCCTCGCATCGGCACACCCGGCGAACTCAAATTCACCGTCGCGCCGGAACACGTCATCGACTTCGCCACGGGTGGAATGCCCGCGGTTCTCAGCACCCCGCGCCTGGTCGCACTCGTCGAACGCACCGCCCGCGAATCGCTGTATCCCTACCTCGACGCCAACGAACGCACCGTCGGCGCGCAAATTGAAATCCGCCATCTGGCCCCGACCCCGCTCGGACAAAACGTGCGCATCACCACCCGCGTGACCGGCGTGGCGGGGCGCGTCGTGGACTTCCAATTCGAGGTGCGCGACGACCACGAAGTCATCGCCCGCGGCCTGCACAAACGCGGCATCGTCACCGTGGAAGGCTTCGCCCGCCGCGTCGCGCGCAAGTCCGCGCGGTGACCTTGGTCGGAGCGCCGAGCACCGGCTCGGCGCAAGCCTGCTGCAATCCTTCACGCCGAGCCGGTGCTCGGCGCTCCGATTCAACAAGAACCAATCCGGCCCGCACCCATGCAGCGCTTTGACTGGCGGCCCGACAACGCGAGCGAACCGGGATGCGTTCGGGATCCGCACCAGTTTGTCCGAGTCGGCGAGCGCCTCTCCCTCTCCTCGGGGGAGAGGGCTGGGGTGAAGGCGGGCGTCATCCCAACCTTCGCCCGTTATCCCCTTTCGTCTTTGCGTCCTTCGAGTGAGGCCAACCGTCGTTTTCAGTTTGTTTCCGCTTCCCGCACCTCGCCGCTTCCGTAAGCTTTCGCCCCATGTTGACACTTGAACGATTTTCCTTCGGCGTCGGTGACCGTTTTGCGCATCAGGCCAAGGCCCAGCTCCGCGCCTTCCAAAGGCTCGCGCAGGCCGGCATCGACGTCGCGCCCGTGTGGAACAAATCCAATCGCGAACACACCTTCATCGGCTCCGAACCGCAGAGCGTGTTCGACGCCGCACAAGCCGCGGTGAAATCCCTGGGCTGGAGCAAAGGCTGGCACGTCGATGCCGACCACATCCGCCTCGAGACCGTGGACCGCTTCATGGCGTGCTCGGATTTTTTCACGATTGATGTCGCCGACTCCATCGGCAAACCCGCCGCCGCCGCGGACGTGCAGGCCTTCGTCGCGCGCCATCCCGAACTCGTCGGCACCGTCAGCATCGCGGGCGTCGGCGCGCCCTTCACCACCACGCGCGCCGATGTGGAGCGCGTCGCCACCAAATATCTCCTCGCCGTCCAGGACGCCGGCAAAATCTACCGCCACATCGCCGCGAAAAAGGGTGAGGCGAACATCATCGCCGAAGTCTCGATGGACGAAACCGACGCGCCACAAACGCCGCCGGAATTGCTCATCATCCTCGCCGCCATCGCCGACGAGAAAGTGCGCGCGCAAACCATCGCGCCGAAGTTCACCGGCCGTTTCAACAAAGGCGTGGATTACGTCGGCGACCTCGCGCAGTTCGAGCGCGAGTTCAACGACGACCTTGCCGTCATCGCCCACGCCGTCGCGCGCTACGGCTTGCCCGCGAATCTGAAACTCAGCGTCCACAGCGGCAGCGACAAATTCTCGCTCTACCCCATCATCCGCCGCGCCCTCGCGCGCACCGGCGCGGGCCTGCACCTCAAAACCGCCGGCACGACGTGGCTGGAGGAACTCATCGGCCTCGCCGAAGCCGGCGGTGACGGACTCGCGCTCGCGAAGGAGATTTACGCCTACGCCCTCGCGCACGTGGACGAACTCTGCGCGCCCTACGCCAGCGTCATTGACATCCACCGCGCCAAGCTCCCGAGCGCCGCAACCGTGAATGGCTGGGCCGGCCCGCAGCTTGCCAACGCCCTGCGCCACATCCCGACGCACCCGGAGTTCAACGCCCACATCCGCCAACTCCTGCATGTCTCCTTCAAGCTCGCCGCCAAAGCCGGCCCGCGTTACCTCGACCTGCTCAAAGCCAACGAAACCATCGTGGCCAAGCAAGTCACCGAGAACATCTACGAGCGCCACATGAAGCCGTTGTTCATTGGGTGATAACGTGATCGACGTTTCTCAGATGACCCAAGCTCTTCCACGTCCCCGCGCCGTAGGCCGTCGTCTTCGAGGATAAGTGGGACGAAGGCGGGCACTTCCGCAGCGGCTGCGTGTGGACGATGAGGCAAGGCCGCGTCTTCTACTTTCGCCCCGGCCACGAGACCTATCCGGTTTACAAACAAGCCGAGCCTCCGCGCGTCGAGGAGAACGCCGCGCGCTGCTCGGATTCAAGCGCGCGCTGGTGTCAGCACTCGCACTTCTTGCGGCAGCCAGCTTCGTGTGACATCCTTGATCCATGAAGACCGTGAGCATCCCATACCCCGACTCGCTGCCCACCGCGCTGCATTTATCGAGCGGCGAGTTTGAAAGCGAGGCACGCATGGCCATGGCGGTAAAGCTCTTCGATGTTGGACGGCTCACCTCCGGCCAAGCTGCGGAGATCGCAGGCGTTCCGCGCGTTCACTTTCTCTACGAGCTGGGCCGCTGGGGCGTGGCGTCCTTGCAAGCCGATGAAGACTCCCTGGAGAACGAGGTCAACGTCGCCCGCCGCTTGCATGACAGTCATCAACACTAGCCCGATCATTCATCTGCACCCACCCTGCCTGGGGGCATCGCAGCGTTGCCGGGATTGATTGGCGGCCTCGTCATTCCGCAAGAGGTCCAGATCGAACTCTCCGCAGGCCAGCACAAAGACGATGCGTGGCGGGCCGTGCAAAATGTCCCAGGCATCGATTGCCGCACCGTTGCTCGCGTATTGCACCCCTTGCTGGCCACCCAGATCGACATCGGCGAAGCGTCGGTCATCCAGACCGCTTTCGACGAAAGCCTCGCCACCGTGATTCTTGATGATCGCAAAGCCCGCCGCATCGCCAGCACCTTGGGCATCGCAGTCACGGGCACACTCGGCCTTCTCGTTCAGGCCAAAGCAGCGGGACTGCTGCCATCCATGAGCGGAGCCATCGCCACGTTGGAAAGCCACGGCATCTGGTTGGACAAGGCCATTGTGCGGCAGGCATTGGCACTGGCTGGGGAGGCAGCGTAGCCCGCGCCCGATGCCGTCGTGTTCGAGGAGAAGTGGGACCAAGGCGAGCACTTCCGCAGCGGTTGTGTGTGGCCGGTGGGCAAGGCCGCGTCTTCTACTTCCGCCCCGGCCACGAGACCTATCCCGTCTTCAAACAAGCCGAACCCCTGCGCGTCGTGGAGAACGCCGTGCGCTGGCTTTCGAGCAAATGAAACTGCCCTTGCCTCCTTGCAAAATCTCACGCCCGCCGAACCCGACCCCATCGCCCGCGAAGCCGGGTGCAACGTCAGCCCCATCCCGGTGAATGCCCGGCGTCCTCGGGCCGGTGCGCGCGGCACCTAGGCGGGTGGTGACGACACCCCGGCGCGTGTCAGCCCTCCCGCCCCGCGTGTCAGCCGCCCTGCGGAGCGTGTCAGCCCAATCGCGGCGCGTGCGAGCCAGCCTGCGGCGGGTATCAGCCTGGCCGCAGCGCGTGTCAATCGCCCCGCACCGCGTGCAAACCGCCCTGCGGAGCGTGTCAATCGCCCATCAGATGCGTGCGAGAGGCGTCGCGGCGGGTGTAAATCGAGCCATTTCGGGTGTCAAAGGGGCTGCGGAGGGTGAAAAACGGGGTGCGGAGGGTGTCAATCGAGCCTTGGAGCGTGTCAGCCGAGGCCGGGAAGCTGCGTTTGAGGCAAAATCAGGCGAAAATCCCCTGCAAACCCGCCTCCGACGGACGGTGGCTACTGAATCGAAGAGGCAATTCCGATTCAACCACGGCGAGGGATGCGAATGCGGTCCTTCTTTCCCTGAATGACAATCTCCTCGGGCGACCATGAGAGTTGAATCGGCTCCGGCCCGGTATCCTCATGCGTCGCCATTTCAGTCAAAGGAGGCCGGATATAGCGCTCCAGAAAAATGGCCATTGTCCCGCCAGCCTTGGAATCCATGTGCGCCCAGGCAGCTGCGCCGACGTAATGCCTGCCGCCATTCTCCGCGAACTTGGCAATCAGTTCCGTGAGGCGGGGCGAAGGCGTGGGGTCGAGCACCACGAGAACTGGCGTCAGACCTGCCGCCCGACACTCCACGGGAAAGGAGAGTTCCTCGCCAAAACGCCCTTGCCCGCTGGCAGCAATCGTGACCCGCAGCTTGAACTCGTAAGCCAGTTGTTCCTCGCCGTCGTAGCAATCAATCTGGCGACCCTCATCAGTCGCCCGACCACTTTCATTGAGTCGCTTCACCGGGGAATTGCGCGAGCCGACTGCCTCACCGCCGAGGCAGCTCGCCAGGACCGGCTCGAAAAGGTAGCCGGTCTCCTGTGCCGCACGGTTGTCCACGTCGAAAATCCACTTCCGCCAGACGAGCCAGGCCGCGAGCAGTTCGTGATGCACCCCGCCGAACTCCAATAGGCTCCGTGGCCCGATTTGGTTCATCGTCGGACGCGGCTGGGATGAAAGAATGCGCTGATACTTCCGACGACGCTTATGCAGCGCGGCGAGGTTCGAGAAGTAGAGACTGAAATCGGGTTCGTGTGCGACGCACGCTGCCAGACTTTCCACCAGTGCCGAAGCCGATGGGCAGCCAGCCTGTGCTGTTTGAAACCAAGCCAACGGCAATCGGTAATAGTCCTTGCTTGGCGGAGGAGCCGACAGCCGCGGAAGCTGCGAAACAGCCGCTTCAATGGCGAGGTCGCTGCAACATTGGGACAGGAGGCAGAACAACTCGTTTTCCGAGAGCGTCACGCGGTCGTCCCCATTGCCGAGAATGCGTGCGGCGCTGAAGAGTTTCTTGATTTCGATGGGTATCGGCATGTTCAGGCTTTCGGTTGTTAAAGCAAAACAAGCTGTTCTTCCTTCGACTCTGCCAACTCGCTGAGCACAGATTCGGTTCGAGCCAGCGCTGGGCTCATTCCTTCGGCGCGAGTCAGGCGGAAACACAGCATTGGTTGGGCGGACAAGTTGTAGCGCACCCCAAAACCGTAGGCTTTCGCAATATGCTCCGCCATCGTCCGGGCAAGCATCGGCGGAATGGCATTCCCGATTTGCTGGATGCGACTCGCCGCACTCCCGGCGAAGACGAATGAGTCGGGAAACGTCTGCAACCGGGCGCACTCCCGCAACGTGAGCAATCGGTCTTCCGTCGGATGCACAAACTCCCTCGTCGCTGCGCTGGTGATGGTCAGGCTTGGTTCATCCGCAAAGAATCGCTTGAGGCCGGATGGAGCGCCCCCACGTCGCTCGACCGGAGTGCCATCCATCACGCGACGAAAGGCCCGGCGGCGAAACGACTCGTGCTGCAAGTGCTCTGGCAAGTCCTTCATCGTTTGTCCCGGCGACAACCCTCGCACCCGCTCCAATTGGATGCCCGAGAGTGTCGGCGAAAAGTGGTCCGTCACCGTCTTTGCATCGCCTCGGAGATAGGCCTGCAATTCATTCCTCGGCGGCCCGATGTGCGAGAGCAGCTTCCCCGCTTCCATCGTCGCTGGCGGCAGGTCACTCGTCGCCGTCGAGAAGGTGACTTCACCCTTCCGAAAGATGTTTCCAGAAAACAAGGTGACCGCCTCGGGAAAGACAAAGTCATGGCCCAATCGGTTCCCGACGATGAGCACCCGTTTGCGCCGCTGCGGCACCCCATAGCCCTGCGCATAAACCTTCTCGAGATTGACCGAGTAGCCCGCACTGAGAAACGCCTCCACCGCATCGCGCACATGCAGCCCGCCATCGTTCGTCAGCAGTCCCTCCACATTCTCCATGACAAACCATTTGGGCCGGATGCCTTCGAGCAGCCGGACATAGTGGCGGACCAGCGAATTGCGCGGATCCTCTCCCGACTTCATCCCCGCACTGCTAAACCCCTGACAGGGCGGGCCGCCGAGCAAGATGTCGAGTTCGCCCGCGCGAAGGCCCACCTTGTCGAGCAACATCTCCGCCCCGAGGTCGCGGACATCCGCCACCTCACAAGGGGTTTCAGGAAAGTTGCGCCGATAGGACTCCATCGCATCGCGGTCAATGTCCGTCGCAAACCGGACCTCAAAATCCGCCTGCTGGAACCCCAGCGAGCAGCCGCCAGCACCAGCAAAGAGGCTGATAGCTGTCGGCTTGTGGCTGTGCTTGCCGGAGCGGTTCTTGGCGGCGTCTTCGATGATGGATTCGTTGATGGACATCTACGCCGGCGGATTGAGGATGAATCCTCTTTGTCTGGCTCCTTTTTCGTTCAATACGACAATCGCCTCTGGCCCAAGTGCCCAAGTTCCAATCGCTGGTCTCATTGCCTTCTGTAACGCCGCCTGCAGATCAGGCAGCCAGCGTGCTTCGGCAGTTTTCACAATGAGCAGAATACGAAGCTGCAACGGTCCCAGTTCGACGTTTCTGAATGTCTCTGGCCATGCGTTCATTTCGTTCGGATGCCGCCCTGCTCTGGTCGCAAAAAAGAGACGCAGCCCATTGTTCATTTTATCGCGGAGTTCGCTGAAATAGATGTCCACATCGCTGGGCAGCAGCGGAAACAATTTGGGGCCTTCGTTTCGAACGAACTCAACAATGGCGGCGAAGACAGCCGCATGTTCTTGAAATTGCTCCCCACCCTTTTTTTCCAACATCTCGATAGACTTCTGATGCTTGGCAGGGTCAATCACAGGCCCGGTTCTTTTCGCCTCGACGAGCCATAATTGCGCCGGTTTTTCTGGCGGCATATCCAGCTTGTAGAACTCGATCATCTTCACCCCTTCGCCTGCTGCCTTGTGTGGCGCACTATCCTCCACGCGAAACCCATGGCCTGCTGGGTAAGGGCCAAACACCATCTCCGACTCGATGATCTGGTCCATGGTTATTTGAAGGCGAGGTTCACTTCTTCTTCGTAGAGTCTGATTGACTCATCGATAATGGCATTGTCGGGCATGCCTTCCTTTAAGTCGGCGGAATGCCAGCCGTCTTTATCTGCTGCGATGACAGGAATCGACATGCCCTTCTCCTGCGCAATCAGGAAAAGCTTCTTCACCACGAAATACGAGTGGCTCGCCAGGAAAAACTGGATGCCCCGCTCAGCCAATGCAGCAACGATGTCGAGCAGTTGAGTCAGCGCGACGGGATGCAGCGCTGATTCTGGCTCGTCAATGAAGATGATGGACCCGAGGTCGAGGTAACGATTGCCAAGCAGGGTATCCAAAATCGCAATTTTCTTTACGCCCTCCGCAGCGACACCAATGGGGAATCGCTGCCCGCCCTTTCTGAACTGCCACCTCTTGGCTCCATCGTCATACTCAATCTTGCCACCGAGCATCGCCTCCAGATTGGTGCGGGAGGCGGCGAACTCGGCGTAGTTATTGCCCTTCTTTGTGGACTGCCCCAAGGCCCGGGCCAAGTCCAGATAGGTATCATCGAATCCGAACTCTTGCTCCGTGTCACGCGAGCGCAGAATGATTGGCTGCAACGACAGCACCTCCTTGGCGGGGAGAAAGATTGTATTGCTCGACCTCGGCGGCACCCGATTCTCCGGTGCTTGGATTTGCTTCGTCGTGTCCTTGCCGAACCCATAGGAGAACTCTTTCCCGTCCACCCAGCACTTGAAGGACAGATTGCCACTGACGCCTTTGGTTACCAGGTCGCCGATTTTGTCTGCTTGAAAGGTCCAATGAAGTTTGTCCCACAGGATTTCTGCGGCGGTCTTCGGGTTACTCCCACGCTTGTATTCTTCCAGCGTCCGCATCGCAGTATAGAGTGACTTCAGGAGAAAAGTTTTCCCGGCACCGTTGCTGCCGATTACGAGATTGATGTGACCGAGCTTCGCCCAGTCAATCTTGGCCAGCGGGCCGAAGTTTTGGAGTTCCAGTCGTGTAATCATAATTTGTGTCGGTAAAATTAAGTAGTCAAACGTCGGTTACCAGGAGCTTGCCATGCTCAACTCTCCGCTCAGCAGCTTCGGCAGCAGCGTGTCGCGCAGGGTGGCGAGGGTGGGGGATTTCATTTTGCCAACAGAGCCGGGCGATTTCGTCGGCATCACATCAGGATACGGTCCCAGGAACCGCTCGCCGTTGAAGTGGATCATGTGGTCGGGGTCTTCGGCGATCCAAACTTCGGATTCCCAGGCGATGTGCGAGACGAAGGTCTGCATGGTGCGGCGGTTCTCGAAGGCGGTGACGAAGACGAGGCCCGCTTTGCAGCCGGCGAAGAGGTCTTTGAGTTCCTTGCGGCGCTTGCCGTCCACCGGGCCGGCGCTGGTGACGGCTTCGATGAGCAGGAGCCAGTTCCGTTTGGTGTCGTGGACGATGACATCGGGAATCTTGGCGGCGGAATCCAAGGTGACACCGAGCGCGGTAAGACCGGCGGCTTCCAGATGGACGAATTTGTTCTCGGTATCGCCGATGTAGAGCACCACACCACCGGGAGCAAAGGCGGTGCAGAATTGCTCGATGATGGCTTTGATGAGCGGATTCTGACCGCCGGGAGAAAGCGCAACCTGTGAGTCGTCGGGCAGAGTAACGGGCACACGGGCCAAGTCGCGTTTGCGGGCGATCTCGTGTTTCAGCGATTCACGGCTGACGAGGTAATTCTTCAAACCTGCACTCCATGCGAGCGTGCCGACTTTGCGAAGGAGGGCGAGCGCGGTCGGCTCGATCTGATAGACGGTCTTGCCACTGTTGGTCGGGCGATTGGGATCGTCGGGATTGCGCAGCAGCAAACCTTCCTCGACGAAAAACTTCACCGCGTCGTCGCGGATGGTTTCGCGGGTGTTTGGCGCGTAGCGGTTGCCGTAAGCATCGGCGATGAAATCAATGATGGGCGTGATGCCGCGCAGCGGAGCTTGTGCGTCGGCCCAGGGAGCGTCCGGCTGGAGATCGAGCAGGGCCAGCAACGTGTAGGCGGCAGTTTCATTCCGCTGCTTCGGACCGAATTGCAAAGCGGTGAGCGCTTCGATGGCTTCGGCGAGCCGACGTTTGCGAGCGGCGGTTTTCCGGTTGGGTTTATCGGCAGGCATGAAGGTGTTTGGTGACGAGTTGGTCTATCTCGTTCTGCGTGAGGTCGAGCGTGGTCATTTCTCGGCCCATCGCCTGGAGCGTGTCGCGGTCGGGATAGGTCAGCGTGCGGAGGTCGGTAGCGTTCACCTGGGTGTGGCCGCTGAAGCGGCGGAAATACTGGTCAACGACGGTGGAGTTCAGAAAGGCGTAGAGGCCGGTGGCGAGCTGGCGCTCTAAACCGTGGCCGGTGGCGTGGAAGTAATTCAGGTGGTTCTCGAAGCCGATCCATTCCGCCTTCACGAGGTCGGGATCGAACATGCAGGCCACGAGGCGGCGGCGCTCTTCCTTGGAGGTGAAGCGTTTCGTGAGCAGATACACACCGGAGGGCACGAGCCACGGGCGGGTCGCGGCGTTGTCGAGGATGGCGTTGGGCTTGCGGGCTTCGAGCTTGGGCCAGTGAACGGTGCCGCCATTGAAATGACAGGGATAGAGCAGCGGCACGGTGCCGCGCGCCGGTTCTTTTCGCAGCGCGTCCTTAAGTCGGAAGTCAACGACGCGTCCGGTAGAGACGGTGACGCCCAACGACGCTAGGCTGGTGCTGAGGCCGTCCATGGTTTCCTTCGCGCTCGCGTGGCCGGTGGTAGACGGGATGTGGATGAACTTCTCGGCGTCGTGCGGGTGGACGATTTCAGCGAAGGGAAAGACGGTCTCGGTGATGTCGTCGCCTTGCTCGCCCCTGCTGCTGGAGACGATTATTTCACGG
>JAYVOY010000696.1:0-3019 GCA_043757645.1 Verrucomicrobiota bacterium | reverse complement strand
ACACTCGCCGCGCTGAAGTTTTGTTGAAGTTCACACTCGTCGCCGTGTCCAACACCGCCGTTCGTCCGATGCAATCACCGCCGCACACCACCGCTTTCGCGCGTCGCGTCACACGGTTTCCCGCGCTGTTCACGCTGCTCGGGGCCGCGCTTGCGCTCACCGCGTGCAAGCCCGACGCCGCGAAAATGGGCGGCCTCCCGCCCACGCAGGTCATCCTCGTCGAAGCCCGCCACCAATCCGTCACCGAATCCCTCGCGCTCGTCGGCACGCTCACGGCGGACGAAATGATCGAGATCAAATCCGAGGTCGATGGCAGCGTGCGCGGCATCCATTTCAACGAGGGCGAACCCGTCGAGAAAGGCCGCCTGCTCATTCAAATCGACGACAGCAAACTCGCCGCGTCCGTCGCCGAGGCCGCGGCGAACTTCAAACTCAGCGAGGCGAATTTCGAGCGCATGAGGCAGTTGCGCAAAGACCGCCTCGTCGCGCCGCAGGACTTCGACCAAGCCGCCGCCGTCTTCGAGGTCAACCGCGCCAGCCTTGAACTCAAACGCCAGTTGCTCCGCGACACGCGCATCGTCGCGCCGTTCGCGGGCGTCACCGGCGCGCGCATGGTCAGCCCCGGCCAGGTCATCGCGAAAAACACGACGCTCACCTGGCTCGTGCAAATGGACCCGGTGAAGGTTGAAGTGAATGTGCCCGAGCGTTTCCTCGGCCAGTTGCGCCTCGGGCAGGAAATCGAGATCAACGTCGCCTCAATGCTCGGTCGCAAATTCAAGGGTCAGGTTTATTTCATCGCGCCGCAGATTGACACCGCCACACGCACCGCACTCGTGAAGGCCCGCCTCGCGAATCCGAAACAGGAACTGCGCCCCGGCATGTTCGCCAACCTCGATCTCACCCTGCAAATCCGCGCCGCCGCCGTCGTGATCCCCGAGGTCGCGCTCATGCTCAGCGGCGAGGTCGCCAACATTTACATCGTGGATCAGGAAATGACCGCGCACCTCCGCCCCGTGAAAACGGGCGTCCGCCTCGCGGGCGAGGTCGAGATCACGAGCGGCCTGCGCGCGGGCGAAAAGGTCGTCGTCGAGGGCACGCAAAAACTTCGCCCCGGCGCAAAGGTGGTGAACGCGCCCGCGGCGTCCGCCGAGCCGTATGTGAAATCCGGCACGACCGTCGTCGTGAAACCCTCCGCGAATTAAGCCCGCGCCCGCCAACGCCCGCCATGTTTCTCCCCGAGATCAGCATCAAGCGCCCCGTGCTCACCACGATGATGAGCGTGGCCCTCGTGCTCTTCGGCCTCATTTCGCTGCAGCGTTTGCCCGTCCGCGAGCTGCCCGACATCGATCCGCCGATTGTCAGCGTCACCACCGTTTATCCCGGTGCCAGCGCCTCCGTCATCGAGACCGAAGTGACCGAGCGGCTCGAGGAGGAAATCAACAACATCGAGGGCATCAAAACCCTCACCAGCCAGAGCCGCGAGCAGGTCAGCACGATCACCATCGAGTTCAGTCTCAGCCGCGATATCGATGTCGCCGCGCAGGACGTGCGCGACCGCGTCTCACGCGTGCGCGGCAAACTTCCCGATCAAATCAAGGAACCCATCGTCGCCAAGCAGGACGCCGACGCGCAGGCCGTCATCTGGATCGGCATCAACAGCGCCACGCTCACGCCGATCGAGCTGACCATGCTCGCGGAGAAGCAAATCAAGAACCGCCTCCAAACCATCCGCGGCGTGTCGAACGTCATCATCGGCGGCGAGCAACGCTTCGCGATTCGCCTCTGGCTCGACGCCGAAAAAATGGCCGCGCGCCAAGTCACCGTGCTTGATGTCGAGCGCGCCCTGCGCCAGCAAAACGTGGAACTCCCCAGCGGCCGCGTGGAAAATCTCGACCGCGAAATGACCATCCAAGTCCGCGGCGAAATGAAGTCCACCGCCGAGTTCAACGAGTTGGTGATCCGCAACGACAGCGTGAAAATCGTCCGCCTCCGCGACATCGGCGAGGCCCGCCCCGGCGTCGAGAACGAGCGCACCATCGCCCGCAACAACGGGCGTCCCTGCATCTTCCTCGGCATCGTCAAGCAATCGAAAGCCAACACCATCGACGTCGCGCGCAACGTGAAAAGCGAGGTCGATAAAATCCGCCCGACGCTCCCGCCCGGCATCGAGATGGTGTACAACTACGATGAATCCATTTACGTCGAGGCCGCCGTTCACGAGGTCTGGGAGACGCTCGCCTTCGCGTTCCTGCTCGTCGTGTTGGTGATCTATCTTTTCCTCGGCGACATCCGCTCGACGATCATTCCCTCCATCGCGATTCCCGTCTCGCTCATCGGCACCTTCGCGATCATGCAGGCGCTCGGCTACTCGATCAACATCCTCACCATGCTCGCGCTCGTGCTGGCCATCGGCGTCGTGGTGGACGACGCGATCGTCGTGCTCGAGAACATCCACCGCCACATCGAACTCGGCCTGACGCCCATGAAGGCCGCGTTCAAGGCGATGGAGGAAATCTCCGTCGCCGTCATCGCAATCACGATTTCGCTGATGGCCGTTTTTCTCCCGCTCGCGTTTCAAAAAAGCGCCACGGGCCGGCTCTTCATCGAGTTCTCCGTCGCGGTCGCCGGGTCCGTCGGCATCTCCGCGTTCGTCGCGCTTTCGCTCTCGCCGATGATGGCCGCGCGGCTCCTCAAGCCGATGGGCCACGCGAAAAAATCCTGGATCGTGGTGCAGTTCGATCGCTTCGTCCTCAGCCCGTTCAACCGCTTCTACGAAAAATCCCTCGCGTGGGCGCTGCGTTGTCGCGGCATTGTGATTCTACTCACGCTGGCGGGCCTCGCCGTGATGGTCGTGACGATGAAGGCGCTCGAGTACGAATTTCTCCCCGAGGAAGACAAGAGCCGCCTGCTGTGTTTTGTCTTCGGCCCCGAGGGTTCAACCTCCGAATACACCGACCGTCAGGTGCGCGAGATGGAGGGCATTTTGAAGGCCGTTCCCGAAGTCGAGGCGTTCGGCTCC
>JAYVOY010000695.1:0-3021 GCA_043757645.1 Verrucomicrobiota bacterium | reverse complement strand
AGCCACCAGCTCAAGCCAGATGCCTTCCCAACAAGTGTGTGCTGCGGCTGGTCGAGGACGACACAGCCGCGCTCCGGAATTTTCAGACAGGCTCTAAGGTTACCGGCGGGGAGGTCTCGCTCGAGAATGCAGTGAAGAACAAGCACAAGTATCCCTACCTCGTGGATGAGTCGGGCAAGTGGTCGGAACGGATGGATGTCCGCAACGTGCGCGTCATGGTTGGCAGAGGGGGCGGAATGCAGCTCTTCAACAACGAATGGATGACCGTGGCGAAGACCAAGACCATCGGCCCGGAGTTTGGCCTCGGCCACGTTGTCGGGAATGCCGTGGCTGCGCCCGTGATGATTCTCAAAAGCTGCATCGGCAACCGCAGCCTCGGCTGGGATCTGTTGCCGCCGGGCAGTGAGCGGTTTGAAGCAGGCGGCAAAGTGTATCCCGGTTACAAGGAGCGTCCGGATTCTTGGGCGGCGGATCCGGCGAAAGGCAAGGCGACCGAGCCGCCCCCGTGGCTGGATAAGAGCGGCAAACCCATTGAATGGTACGCCGGCAAGCAATATGACGACGACACCGCGAACGCGAAAAAGGTACTCACGGAATTAGACAAATACTACCCCGGCGCGACGCAATACGAGGTCGCGGGATTCTTCTTCTGGCAGGGTGAAAAGGACGGCGGCAACCCCGTGCATTCGGCTCACTACGAGCAGAATCTCGTCCGGTTCATCAAACACTTGCGCAAAGACTTCAATGCCCCGAACGCGAGGTTCGTCCTCGCCACTCTCGGCGAAGCTACCAAGGGCAGCGAGGGCAATGGCGGCCTGGTGCTCAACGGCCAACTCGCGGTTGACGGCGGCAGCGGCAAGTATCCGGAGTTCAAAGGCAATGTGGCCACGGTCTATGCCAATCCCTTGTCGCTGGGCGGCAGCGGCAACAGTCACTACGGCGGCAACGCGGAAACCTACATGAACATCGGCGAAGCCATGGGCCGGGCGATGGTGGAACTGTTGCAAGCCACGAAGTAGGGACCACTGACGACTAAGCCGTAACGATGCAAAAGGACCGCCGCCGTCCCGGCGGCTCACCCCATCGAAACGGGGCGGAAGCGCGCCTTTTCCACAGCACAAAATGGTCACTGAATGGTGAACCAAAAGCTGACGCGCAAATTGACCTCGCGGTCTGCCCACGCCGGGAGCCGCCGAGACGGCGGCGCTACTTCCACAGGGTAGGCGGACTCCAAACGGGTTCAGTGCGACAAAACCCATCGAAGAAATTCCCCGCCTCTGCCATGTTCGCCCGCGTCATGAATCACCTCGCCCAAGCGCGCCGGGTTTTTGCAATCGAATTGTCCGCCCTTCGCGCCGTGCGCGCGCGGCTGGACGAATCGTTCAACGCCGCGGTCGAAGCCGTCGCCGCCGCAGTGCGCGAGCGCGGCAAGGTCGTTGTCGTGGGCATCGGCAAGTCCGGCAACGTCGGCCAGAAAATCGCCGCCACACTCACGAGCACCGGCGCGCCCAGCGTGGTTCTGAGCAGCGTGGACGCGCTGCACGGCGACCTCGGCATCATCAACGACGGCGACGTGATTCTCGCGCTGAGTTACTCCGGCGAATCCGAGGAACTCGTGAATCTCCTGCCCGCCTTGAAGCGTTTCGTGGTGCGAATCATCGCGCTGACCGGCGCGCCCAAATCCACCGTCGGTCGGCACAGCGACATCGTGCTGAACGTCCACGTCCCGAAGGAAGCGTGCCCCTTCAATCTCGCGCCCACCGCCAGCACCACCGCGATGCTCGTGATGGGCGACGCGCTCGCGATGGCCGTGCTGCAGGCGCGCGGTTTCACGCGCAAGGATTTCGCGCGGTATCATCCCGCCGGTGCGATCGGCCGCGCGTTGCTCGTGCGGGTGCGCGACATCATGCGCACGCGCGAGCGCAACGCCGTCGCGGCGCAAACGCTCCCCGTCAAGGAGGCGCTCCTGCAGATGACGCGCGCGAAGTCCGGCAGCCTGAGCATCGTGAACGCCGCGGGCAAACTCGCCGGCGTTTTCACCGATGGCGATTTCCGCCGCCACATGGCGCTCGACGAAAACCTGCTCGCCAAGCCGCTGGCCAAAGTGATGACGCGCAATCCCATTTGCATCCGCGAGGACGCGCTCGCGGCCGAGGCCCTGAAAATTTTTCACGAGCGCAACATCGACGACTTGATCGTGGTGAACGCCAGGCGCGAGCCTGTCGGCCTCGTCGATTCGCAGGATTTGCCGAAGTTGAAGTTGATGTGAACCGCGCGCGAATCGCGCCGCGCGCGCATCCGCACACCGCGCCCGGTGGCGTTGGATTTACGGGCGCAGCCAGCGGCCACCGTTTTGCTCGTAGGTCTGGAACGCTTTGGCCCCGAGGAGTTGTTGCAGGCTGTGGGAACTTTGCTCGCGGGCGGCGGCGAGCGCGGCGGCTTTTTCTTCGTCGGATAAATCCGGGTTGGTTTGGAGCGCGTTGAGGTGTTCCTCGGTGGCGCGTTTGATGTCGTAAACCTGCGCGGCGCGCTCGGGTGGAAGCTCGTGGAAGGCGGCGACTTTCACGGCGGTCTGGTAATCGGCGTCGAGGCCGCGCTGATATTCGGCGAAGCGCTGCGGGCCGAGCAGCGTGAGGAGGCGCAGGTCCTCGGCGGTGCGGCGCTCGGTGCGGAAGTCCTTCACGGCGTCGGCGTCAGCGTTTTTCGGCGCGGGAAAATCCTGATCGAGTTTCATTTTCAGGCGCGCGACGGCGGCGTATTCGTCGGGCTTCGGCTCGAAGCCGGTGACGCGTTCGGCCCAGCGGGCGTGGGCGGAAGTGCGCAATTGATATTCGTCCAACTCCGCGGGCGTGAGTTCGTTCTTCACCGCGGCGACGCGTTGTTTGCGGAGTTCGTCGAGTTGTTGGATGCGCGCGTCCGAGGGCGGGCCTGGGGCGTTAAGGAGCACTTGTTCGAGGCGTTCGTAGCGGGCGTTGACGCCGGCGAGGAGCTTGCGTTTCTCCTCGGGCAAAAAGTCGGCGA
>JAYVOY010000694.1:0-3023 GCA_043757645.1 Verrucomicrobiota bacterium | reverse complement strand
GGAGACGTTGGGAATTTCGCGAGACCTCGCGCGGGAGTGCGTCCCGCCGCCTGAAGGCGGGACTCCGTACTTTTTCCCGCGCGTCCTTCGTCGGAGCGCGGGCCGCCGGGACGGCGGCGCTACGGGAAGGGGAGAGCCTGAGCAAAAACGATTTCCGGCCCGTGTGGGTCGGGGCGGGGTGGGTTTCCGAAACACTGTGCGCCGGAAGCCCGCCCCGTTTGTTTTTCAATCGAAGTCCGAGGTCGAGTGCGCCAGCGGTGCAGCCCCATGAGAGCGAAATTATCGGTGGTGTAATGGACTCGCTCTTCGGTGGCGGCAAGCGGCGGATGCAGTCGGACCGCCGCCGTCCCGGCGGCTCACACCATCCAAACAGGGCGGGGGCGCACATTTTCCGCAGTTCAAAATGGTCACGGAACGGTGAACCAAAAGACGACGTGCGAATCGCCTCCGCGGACTTCCCGCGCCGTGAGCCGCCGAGACGGCGGCGCTCCGCCAATTGCATCGTTACGGCCAAGCCGGAACCGTGCAGTCGCAGTGGCGCGGTTCCTCAACGCAGAGTCGCAGAGAGCGCCAAGGAACGCAGAGATTGGCTTCCCAGCGGGTTCACCAGTGGGGGTTCTTCCCACGGCATCTCCGCGCCTCTCTGCGTTCCTTTGCGTCCTCTGCGACTCCGCGTTTGAATCCAGCTCCCGAGTCGCTACGGCATCGTTACGGCCAAGGCGACACTTCTCGCGGGCCGCGGGCGGGGCGATGCGCGAAGAAAAAAGCCGCCGCGAAATTCGCGCGCGCCGGTTTCGGAGTTCGGGATGAAGAATCCTTTTCATAAGCGAGAATTGCCTCGCGTTGGCGGAGGGCGAGACATAATCTCCGCTTAACAACTCCACCAAAATGCTAATTCAAATTCCCGCGGTCGCGCGCTGGGAATGGAAGTTCGAAGAATGGTTATGAGTTCACGAATCAATCACGGGACGGCGGGTGATCCGGCTCCAGTGAATTCCCGTCGGCTCGCCAGGGCGGTGGCCGGCGTCGGGACGTGGCGGGCCACACGCGAAGGCTCGCCGCGAGGAGGCGTTATGAAAGTGGCGCGTCCGGGCTTGACGCACCCGACCCGCCGAAGCCGCGCGCGCGCCAGGCGCGAGCGTGTGTGTGGCCAATGCGGTCAATGGCATCATCAACATCATCACCAAGCCGGCGCAAGACACGCCGGGCGGCTTGGTGAGCGGCGGCGGGCAAACTGGTGGAACTGCGGTCAAATCTCCAATGAACGATTATGAAAACATTTGTGAACATGGCAATTCGAGGCACGCGGGCACGGGCCTTGCGGGGACTGGCGTCGGCGGTCGGGAGCGTGGTGGCGGGAACCCTGCTTTTGTCCCTCGCGTTCAGGGGCGGCGCGGCGGAAGTGCGGCCGGCACGGCTGGAGGAGCGCGAGCTGGGCAAACTCGATTTTGAGGATTTGGGGAAGATCAAGGTCACGACGGTCTCGCGCACGGAGAGCACGGTGCAGAAATCCCCGGCGGCGGTTTTCGTCATCACGCCGGAGATGATCCAGCGTTCGGGGGCCACCGCCATTCCGGAGTTGTTCCGCATGGTGCCGGGCATGGATGTGGCGCGGATTGACGGCAACAAGTGGGCGATCAGTTCGCGCGGATTTAATGATCGTTTTGTCGGCAAGCAACTCGTTCAAATTGACGGCCGCAGCCTCTACAACCCGGTCACCGGCGGCGTCTATTGGGACGCCGTGGACTATACGTTGGAGGACATCGAGCGCATCGAAGTGATCCGCGGGCCGGGAGGCAGCGTGTGGGGCGCGAACGCCGTCAACGGCATCATCAACATCATCACCAAGTCGGCCAAGGACACGCAGGGCGTGCTGCTCGGTGTCGGCGGCGGCACGGAGGAACGCGGCTTCGGCCAGTTCCGCTACGGCGGCACGGCGGGCGAAGACCTTTACTTCCGCGTCTATGGCAAGGGCTTCGATCGCGAGCCGCAGTTCTCGCTGGCTGGCAATCCGAACGATCAATGGTCGGCGGGCCGCGGCGGCTTCCGGCTGGACTGGCTGCCGAACGGGCCGAACACCCTGACGCTGTCCGGGGACTACTCGCACATTGCGTCCGGGCGGCGCGATCTGCGTCCGACGACCAACGCGCCGCCGTATTTTTACTCCAATGTTGAGGACGAAGTCACCTCCGCCGGCAACCTGTTGCTGCGCTGGAACCACGATCTGGGCAACGATTCCAACTGGTCGCTGCAAGCCTATTGGAGACGCTTTGACCGGCACGCCACTTCGGGGCTGTTCGCGTTCGACGTCAACTCCTTTGACCTGGACTTCCAACATCAGCTTCCCCTGGGGGAGCGACAGAAGTTCGTCTATGGCGCCGGGTATCGGCTGGACGACATCTTCTTTCAAGGGAGCACGCCTGACAAGAACCCCCTGGTCAACAACGCCTTCGCGGTCGGGCCAGCCCTGGCCAAGCACAACTTCCAACTCTTGAGCCTCTTCGCGCAGGACACCGTCACGTTGGTGGAGGACCGGCTCGCATTCACAGCGGGCATCAAGCTGGAGCACAACGATTACACCGGCTTCGAATATCAGCCGACGGGCCGCCTGCTGTGGACGCCCACGCCGCGGCAATCGGCGTGGTTCGCCGTGTCGCGGGCCGTGAGAACCCCGACCCTCCTCGAGAACGACATCCAGAATGGGCTGCTGCCCGTGGGCGGGACCAATTTCTTCCGCATCCTGCCCAATCAGGGTTTGGGCGCGGAAGAATTGCTGGCCTTCGAGCTGGGTTATCGCATCCAGCCCGTGCCCAAACTCTCGTTTGACGCGGCGCTCTTCTACAACAATTACGACAATCTGATCGTGTCCGTGCCCGGGGCGAAAATCCCCAACTCCCCCACGCCCGCGACCTCCACCACTCCCCTGACCCGCGACAACCGCATGACCGGGGAAACTTACGGCGCGGAGTTGGCGGCCACGTATCGCGTCTTCGAGAATTGGCGGCTCCACGCCTCCTACACTT
>JAYVOY010000693.1:0-3025 GCA_043757645.1 Verrucomicrobiota bacterium | reverse complement strand
GCGGCGAAACCTGGACGAACACCTGCGCCACGCCGTCCTGCACGAGCGTGACCTCGGCGGCGAACGAACACACCGCAAACTCACTCGCCGCGACGCAGCCGAGCGCGAAAAGAACCGACAGCAAACGTGGGATCATGCGCCGGAGTGAACCCCCGCCCGCGCGCCCGCGCAAGCGGGGAACCGAGCACTGATCGCCCTGGGAAACTCAGCCGATCGAACGACACCAACAATGATCCGGCGCCTTCATCACCGGATAATTTCCGGCCACCCGCCGGACGGGCGCGCCTCCGTCACCCGCTGGCACGAGGCTCGGCCAGCACGCCGCCAACCCACCGGGCGCATCTCACTTTCTTGCATAAGCACTGGCCCGAAGGCTCGGGGGAGCGCACGCGCCTCGCGTGCGGCGGTTGACGCCCCGTCAACCGTGCCCGTGCGCGCCACCGCGCAAGGTGTCGGCCCGCGCAGAGAACGACGCGCGAGGGCGCGCGCCGTGCCCGACCGCGAGGCGCGGTCGGGCGCACGCGGGGCGCGTGCGCTCCCCCAAAAAACCATTTCCGTCTTGCCACGTCGTTTGCCTGCCCCGCAGGGTTTGCCGGATGAATCGCGAGCGCATCGATGCCTGGCTGGAACGGGGGATCCTCGTCTCGGTGCTGGCGATGTTGGTTTTTGCGCCGCTGGCATTGGGCGCGGTGCGGGTGTCGGAGTTCGTCGTGGTGCAGGCGTTGACGGTTTTGGTGCTGGGGTTGTGGCTGATTCGGATTTGGGTCGTGGAGGAATTTTCCGTGTTGTGGCCGCCGGTGGCGTGGGGCGTCGTCGCATTCGTGGTGCTCGCGGTCGCGCGTTACGCGCGGGCGGACATCGAATATGTCGCGCGGGATGAGGTGCTCCGCATCGTGGTGTACGCGGCGGTGTTTCTGGCGGTGCTGAACAATCTGCACCGCGCCGAGGGGGCGCAGGCGATTGTGCTGACGCTGATTCTCGTGGCGGTGGGCCTGTCGTTTTTCGCGGGGTATCAGGCGCTGACCGGCAGCCGGACGGTGTGGCATTGGGTGCGACCGGAACAGTATCTCCGGCGGGGCAGCGGCACTTACTTCAACCCCAATCACCTCGCGGGATTTCTCGAATTGGTGCTGCCGCTGGCGCTGGCGTTCACGCTGATGGCGCGCATCAGTCACGCCGCGAAGGTGGCGACGGGCTACGCCGCGCTGGTGATTCTCGCGGGCATCGGCGCGACGGTTTCGCGCGGCGGCTGGATCGCGACGGTGCTCGGGGTGCTGCTGTTTTTTTCGGTGCTGGCGAGTCGGCGCGGCTATCGGATTGCGGCGCTGGGATTTTTTCTGCTGGTCGCGGGCGTGGGGGCTTTTCTGGTGGCCAACACCCAGCATTCGCAGCAGCGCTTCGAGCAAATGCTGGCGGGCGGAAAGTTGGACGACGTGCGGTTCCACCTGTGGAAACCCACGGTGCAAATGTGGCTCGACCACTTCTGGCTGGGCGTGGGGCCGGGGCACTTTGACCACCGCTTTACGGAATACCGGCCCGCATTCATCCCGTTTCAGCCGGACCGCGCGCATAATGATTATCTGAACACGCTGGCCGACTGGGGCGTGATCGGGGCCAACGCCGCCTTGGTCGTGTGGGGCCTGCTCTTCGCGGGGGCCGCGCGCACGTGGAAATTTGTCCAGCGCGGCCGCACGGAGGCGGCGGCGCAGCACGGCTCGCGGTCCGCCCTCGTGCTCGGCGCGGTGGTCGGCCTGATCACGTTGTTGCTGCACGCGGTGACGGATTTCAATTTCCACATCCCCGCCAACGCGCTCGTCGCGGCCACGCTCGCCGCGCTGCTGGCGGGCCTCTCGCGTTACACGGGCGAGCAGTATTGGTGGAAGGGCGGGGTGATCGGGCGCGGGTTTTTCACGGTGCTGTTGCTGGCGCTGATCGTCGCGCTCGGCGCGACGGGTGTGCGGCGCTGGCAGGAGAGTCAATTGCTCGCGCGCGCGCTCCAGCCGCAGCCCGGCGACAACAGTCTCGCGCTGCTCGCACAAGCCCACGCGGTCGAGCCGAACAATTTCGAGACGAGTTACAAGCTCGGACAACTGTCGCGCCGCGCCGGCTGGGAAACGCGCGACGAGGCCCCGGTGATCGCGGCCATCACGTGGTTTGACCGCAGTCTCGCGGCCAATCCGCATTACGTTTATTCGGCCCTTGGGCGCGGGATGTGCCTCGACTGGCTCGGGCGCGGCGACGCGGCCGCGCGGGACTTCGCGCGCGCCGCGCGGCTCGATCCCGAGGGTTTCTACACGCTGGCGTTTCGCGGCTGGCACGAAATGCAATTGGGCAATGACGCCAAAGCGCGCGAGTTGTTTGAAGCCTCGCTCGGGCGGCAGGTGAATCCGATTGCCGCGTCGTATTTGGAAATTCTGCGCGCGCGCGCGCCGCAAAAACCATGAGGCGAAAATCCACGGGGATCAGCGCGGGATTGTTGATGTATCGCCTGCGCGACGGGCGCTTGGAGGTGTTCCTCGCGCATCCCGGCGGGCCATTCTTCGCACGTCGCGACGACGGGCACTGGACCATTCCCAAGGGCGAGATCGAGCCGGGCGAGGATTTGCTGGCGACGGCGCAACGCGAGTTTCACGAGGAGACCGGCCTCGTCGCGAACGGGTCGTTTTTGCCACTGGAATTCATCCGGCAAAAGGGCGGCAAGACCGTCCACGCGTGGGCCTTTGCCGGCGACTGGGATGAAACGCGGCCGATTCGCAGCAACCTGTTCGAGGTCGAGTATCCGATGGGTTCGGGGAAATATCTGCGCGTGCCGGAGATCGATCGCGCGGGATTTTTCGCGCTGCCCGCCGCCCGGCGAAAACTGAAGGACCGGCAGGTGCCCTTCCTCGACCGACTCAAGACCGCGCTCAGGATTGTGGGGGAATAAGCGGCGCGGCCCGCGTCGTGTAGGAGACGACGCAAGGAGACTCTAACCTCCTGCCACGCGGCAATCGTCCCGCCCTCCAGCGCGCGCGAAGGCAAAAAA
>JAYVOY010000692.1:0-3027 GCA_043757645.1 Verrucomicrobiota bacterium | reverse complement strand
TCGACAAGGGCGAGGCCGGCGCGCCCGAGAAGTTCAAGGCCGCCGTCGCGTGCAAAGCCTGCCACGAGCCGCACAAGCCGAAGAAAAAGTAAGCGCCGCTTTCCCCACCGCGCCGCGCCGGACCCACTCCGGCGCGGTTCTTTTTTTCTCCAACGGAGCGCGGGCGTCCCCGCCCGCAGCAGAACCATTTGCCCACGGCTGTAAAAAAACGCATCGTCACCTTGCTCGTCTCCCAATCATGAAACTCGCCGACCTCCAAAAAATCCACGCCGCCGGCTTGATCACCGACGCGCAGCGCCAGCGCATCAGCGCGCACTTCGGCTTGCAGGACGACGGCCGCGGCGTGTTCCTCACCATCCTCCTGACCATCGGCGCCGTGCTCGTGGCGTCAGGCGTGATCCTGCTGATCTCGGCGAACTGGGACGCGATCCCGAAGTTTGTGAAAATCGCCACCGCCCTCGCGCTCCTGCTGGGCACGCACGCGGGCGGCTATTACCTGCGCGAAGTGCGGAGGGATTATCTCAAAACCGCGGCGGCGCTGCACCTCCTCGGCTCGATCCTGTTCCTCGCGAACATCGCGCTCGTCGGCCAGATTTATCACCTCTCCTCGCGTCCGCCGAACGCGATTCTGCTGTGGTGGGCGGGCTTCGCGGCCCTGCCGTGGCTGCTGCGTTCCAAGGCGCAATTCGTCCTGTTCCTCCTCGCGTTCACCGTGTGGTTCGGAATGGAAGTCAACGAGCGCGACAGTTTGCTGCACACCCGCGGAGTCGTCGAAGTCGGGCTGCTCGCACTGCTGGGCCTCGGGTATTTCGGCGCGGGCGGCTGGCTGCGGCGAACGAGCTTCGCTGATTTTTCCGGCACCGCCGAGAAGCTCGGTCTGCTCCTGTTTCACGCGTGCCTCTATCCGCACTCGCTGAAATTTTTCTACGACGGTCCGTCGGATTGGTCCGATTCCTCCACCCACGACGGCGTGATTTTCGGCGGCTTTGCGTTGCTCGCGCTCGGCAGCGTCGCGTTTGTTTTCAGGCGCGACGAACGTCTCCCTCGCCAGTGGCGCTGGGCGTGGCTGGCCGCGTTCGCGGCGTGCGTCGGCATGATGGCACTCGTCGTGAGCGACGTGTTGACCGTCCCGACCGACTACTGGTTCCGGCGCGAATCCCTCGTCAGCGCCTTGGTGGCGGTCGCGTGGTTCGTCCTCTGTGTGATCCAAATTCAAGCGGGCGCACAATTGCAGTCGCGGTTCCTCATCAACCTCGGCATTGCGTGCGTCGCGTTGAATCTCATCACCACTTATCTCCAGCTCATCGTCTCGATGGCGCAGACGGGCTGGATGTTTCTCCTCTCCGGCGTGTTCCTGATTGGCCTCGGCATTTATCTCGAAAAGAAACGCCGCGCACTGCTCCAATGTTTTCAAACCGCACCGCCCGCACTGCCATGAAACTGAAATTGCTCGGCCTCATTCTCGCGCTCCAAGCCGCTTGGGTCATCGGCACCGTGTTCATCCACGAGCGCGGCCTCGCCAGCGGTGTCACGATCCTGCTCGAAACCCGCCCCGTCGATCCACGCGACCTGCTGCGCGGCGATTACGTGATCCTCTCGTACAAAATCAGTGAGATGCCGCTGAACCAGTTCCAACCCGTCGTCACCAACCTCGCGCCCGGTCAGGTGGTTTACGTCGCGCTCGAGCAAAAGGGCGAATTCCACATGGTCAAACGCGCTTCAACCAAGCCCATCCCGGCGACCGAGGGCGAAGTGGTTCTGCGCGGCACGAGCCATCCCGGTTGGCGAACACAGGGCATTGCGGCCACGATTGATTACGGTTTGGAGCGTTACTATGTCGGCGAAGGCCTGGGCAATCCGCGCGGCAAACTCACCGTGGCCGCCGCTGTTCCCGCGTCGGGCCGCGCGCAAATCAAGGAGGTCTTTCTCGACGGCCAACCCTACGCCACCGCCATCCGCGCGCAGATTGACAAGCCATCCACCCCCGCCGACCGCGCCCGCATCGAAGCGGAAGCGCGCGCCCGCGCCGAAGCCCGCAACCTTGCGGAAGCGGAAGCCCGCGCGCGCGCCGCCGCGGAAAAAGCCGCCGCCGCCGCTGCGAAAGCCAAGGCCGAGGCGGAGAAGCGAAAGTAGCCGAGAAAATCACAACGGCCGCGGCGCGGGGGCGCGCCGAATGGCTGCCGGGGCGGCTGCCCTCCCCAATCCTATTTCGGAGTTCGAGTTAAACGCAGAGTCGCGGAGAACGCAGAGGAACGCAGAGAGGGGATGGCCCGCAAAGGCCCGAAAACAAAGGCGAAAAATGAGGGGCAAAAAATAAAAACCCCTTTGCCTTATTTTTCGCCCCCCCCATTTTTCGCCTCTTATCCGGCTTCTCATTTTTGGCTCTGCGTTCTCTGCGCCTCTGCGTTAAAGCGCGCGCCGCCTCACTTCCCCGCGATCCGTTGCCGCGCGAATTCGCACGCCGCGTCCGCCGTGGTGATTTCTTCGAGCAATTGTTTTTCGCGAATCTCCGCGAGCAACCGCCCGAGCGCCGGCCCTTCCGTCAGCCCCATCGCAATCAAGTCCGCGCCGGTGAGCAGCGGCGGGCGCAGCGGCGGTTTGCGCGCGAGTTCCGCCTGTTGCTCGACGAGGAATCCGTGATTCGAGAGATCGCCATTCGAGGCCAGGCAATCGAGCCGGTGCAGTTCCAACTCCAGCGGAAACGTCGGCCGCAGCAGCAGCCGGTTCAGCGTGGATTTGCGCATCAGCCGGACATCCTTGAACTGCATGTGCAGCCGCACGCACGTCACAATCTCCTCCGTCTGCCGCCGCGGGAAACGCAGGCGCTGAAGAATCGCATCGGCCATTTCCGCGCCAACAGTTTCGTGCCCGTAAAAATGAATCTGCCCGCTCACCGGATCGCGCGAGGCCGTCACCGGTTTCGCGACATCGTGCAGCAACGCCGCCCACGGCAGGCCCGCCGCGGCGTCCGCGGGGAGATTCTCGAGCAGCAGCGTGACGTGCCGGAAAACATTGCCCTCGGGATGA
>JAYVOY010000691.1:0-3029 GCA_043757645.1 Verrucomicrobiota bacterium | reverse complement strand
GCTTTTTGATGTTGTCGATGCCGCGCGAGACGATGCCGCGCTTGGTGCAATAGAGCAGCGCGTTCTCCTCGGTGATATGGTGGTGCTCGAAGGCGTCGAGGCACGAGCTGTCAAACGTGCGCCAGCCCGCGACGCTCGCGGCGGTGATGATTTCGTAATACGTCTTCCCCTCGCCCTCGCCGCCGATGATCGACTCCTTCACGCGCATGTTCGACCCCATGATCTCGAGCAGCGCGTGCCGCCCGCCGCTGATCCGCGGCGACAACCGCTGACTCACCACCCAGCGCAGCGTGTCCGCGAGCCGGTGCCGCACCTGCTCCTCCTCGGCGGGATCGAAGAGGCCGAGAATGCGGTTGATCGTCTGCCCCGCGTCAATCGTGTGCAGCGTGCTGACCACCAGATGCCCCGTCTCCGCCGCGCTCAAACCAATCTCGACCGTCTCGCGATCGCGCATTTCGCCGACGAGAATCACCTTCGGCGCCTGGCGCAACGCGGCGCGCAACCCGCTCGAGAAGCGGTCGAAATCCGCGCCCATCTCGCGCTGGTTGAACGTGCCCTTTTTGTGCGGATGCACGAACTCGACGGGGTCCTCGAGCGTGATGATGTGAACGCTCTTGGTCTCGTTGATCTCGTTGAGCAGCGCCGCGAGCGTCGTGGATTTGCCGGAACCCGTCGCGCCGGTGACGAGGATCAACCCGGTTTTTTCCTTCGCAATTTCACGGAACACCGCCGGCAAATTCAGGTCCGTCAACGTGGGAATGCGCGTGTTCAACTTCCGCAGCACGATCGAGTAATGGCCGCGCTGCGAAAAAATGTTCACGCGAAACCGCGCGCGCCCGTGCAGTTCGTACGAGCAGTCGCACGAGCCGGTGCGCTGCAAATCCTCCATCAACCGGCGGTTGTCCCCGATCAGGTTCAGCGCGATCCGCTCGGCCTGATACGGCGTGATCGTGGGCAGCGGCGGGGTCGTCGCCACCGCGATGAGTTCGCCCGAGGACTCGGCCTGCAGCGGCTTGTTGACCGTGATGTTCAGGTCCGACACGTCGGGCGACGAGTCGAGCATCGTGGTCAGGATGTAATCGAGTTCGTTGCGGCGCATGACTGGTTGTTAAACGGCAGATTTGCCCACTCGCTCAAGCCCGGGCAGGCGCAAATTTTTCACGCTGCGACCCGACCAAGCTCCAAAAAAAAGGGGGATCGTCCGCTTCCGCGAATCGGAGCGCCGAGCACCAGCTCGGCGCGTACCCAACAGGACCGGCCACGCCGAGCCAGTGCTCGGCGCTCCGGGGCAGTGTCCGAACGCACACCCCTCACAACCCATCCTCATCATCCGGCGGCGTCGTCAGGAAGGGACGAAATTTCTTCCTGTCAATGCACTTGTCGTACGCCTCCTCCGGCGCGATGCGCTTCATCCGCACGTGCTCCATGATCGCGTCATCCAGCGGCTGATTTCCCAGCCGCTTGCCGACCTGAATCATGCCCGGAATCTGATGCGTCTTGCCCTCGCGCACGAGATTCGAGATCGCGCTCGTGAACACCAAAATCTCCAGCGCCGCCACGCGCCCGCGCCGGTCGATGCGCTTGAAAAGATTCTGCGAAACCACGCCCCGCAGCGCCTCCGCCAGCGTCGCGCGAATCTTGTTCTGCTGCTCCGCGGGAAACACGTCGATGATGCGGTCCACCGTCTTGGCCGCGCTCGGCGTGTGCAGCGTGCCGAAGACCAGGTGCCCGGTGTTCGCCGCGGTGAGCGCCAGCTCGATCGTTTCGAGGTCGCGCATTTCGCCGACCATGATGATGTCCGGATCCTCGCGCAAAGCGCCCTTCAGCGCCGCGGCGAAGGACTGCGAGTGCATCCCCACCTCGCGATGGTTCACGAGGCTGTTCTTGCTCTCATGCACGAACTCGATCGGATCCTCGATGGTCAGAATGTGGTCGCGGCGGTTCTTGTTGCAGTAGTCCACCATCGCCGCGAGCGTCGTCGATTTGCCGGAACCCGTGGGCCCGGTGACGAGCACGAGACCCTTGTGCAGCATGGAGAATTTCTTCAACACCGCCGGCAGTGGCGCCTCGATCTTCTCGAAATCCTCGAACGACATCACGTGCGAGGGAATCTGCCGGAACACCGCCGCGACGCCGTATTTGTGGTTGAAGAAATTCGCGCGAAACCGCGACACCGTGGGAATCTCATAACCGAAATCCACATCCCCCGTTTCCTCGTAGGTTTTGATCTTAATTTCCGGGGTGATTTCGTAGAGCATCTGCTTGAGGCTCTCGCTGTCCAACGCGGGATAATCCACGCGGTGCAGTTCGCCGTTGATGCGGAGAATCGGCGGATTGCCCGAGGACAAATGCAGGTCGGAAGCCTTCTGCTCCAACATCAGATTGAAAAACGCGTCAATTTTCGCCACGACAAAACCTTTCCGCCGCCCCTCGTCACCGCGATGAACCCCGCCCCGCCCGAGCCCGCGTCCGCGCTGGCCCGCCTGCTCCGCGACGAAATCGCACGCACCGGCGCGCTGCCGTTTGCGCGCTTCATGGAACTGGCGCTCTACCAGCCCGTGCACGGGTACTACGAGAGAACTGCCCAAGCTATCGGCAAACGCGGCGACTTCTTTACGTCCGTGAGCGTCGGGCCGCTCTTCGGAGAACTGCTCGCCTCGCGCTTCGCAGAGTGGCTCGAAGAACTCGCCGAAGTGGAACTGGGGAGCGCACGCGGCCCGCGTGCCGGTTTGGGCGGCCCGCCCAAACCATCGTGTCCCAGTTCCAACCTCGGTGTCCCCGCGAATGAGTTAGTGGAACGAAGTTTTCGGCGGGCCGCCGAAAACCACACGCCAGCGGCGTGCGCTCCCCAAGCGGCGTTGCCGCCGCCGCCCCAACCGCTGCAACTCATCGAAGCGGGCGCGCACAACGGCCAGCTCGCGCGCGACATTCTCACGTGGTTCCAACGCGAACGCCCCGGGCAATTCGCCCAACTCGAATACCTCATCCTCGAACCCTCCCCGCGCCGCCAAGCCTGGCAGGCGGAAACG
>JAYVOY010000690.1:0-3029 GCA_043757645.1 Verrucomicrobiota bacterium | reverse complement strand
TTATTCGCTCGTGCTGGCCATGCTGCTGACGCTCGTGCTCGTGGCCGTGAGCACCGAGCGAGTGCCCGATGGTCTCGACAAAAAAATGTACCTCGCCGCCGGCTGTGCCGCGGGCTTCTACGCCGTGGTACTGCTGCCGGTGTTGTTCCTCTTGCGCACGCTGTGCAAGCGCCGGTTCCCCGCGTGGTTCTACGCGCTGCTGGCCTCCGGATTGAGCCTGGTGGCGGTGGCGTATTATTTCCGCTTCCTCAGCCCGTTGCCGACCGGGGTTTACAGCATGGACATGATCATTTTCTGCCTGCCGGTGGGTTTGTTTGGCTGGCTGATCGGCAACGGATTCTTCCGCGCGTTCAACTGCTCCGACGAGTGGGGTTGAACTGCCACCGCCGGGACGTTTCGGCGCACGCCCCCGCGGCGTTCGCTGACCGCCGCAATCGCCGCCATGCGCCGCGGATTCTTGCCAAGACACAAATCCCAAAATATTTTCGCGCCCCGTGAAAAAGCCCAAAGATAATCTCGTGAAAAGCGCCATGCTGTTTCTGGTGGCATGGGTGCCGACCCTGGTTTCCTTGGCGGGGATTCATATCCTGTTAAAGGGTGGCATGGATGGTCGGGCGATTCTCGGACTCATTCTCACGTTTCTGGCGTTTGCCGTGCTTTTTGCCGCGGTGCAACTCCCGCTGTTGTTTTTCCTGCGTCGCTGGAAAAAGAAAACCCTGCGCGGCCCGCCGTATATTCTGGCCGCTGTTTTGTGCGCCTTGGTGCCCTCTTTGATGATTGAGATCGCCCGCAATGGCGGATGGGTGACAACTCCCAAAAGCGCCCTGCTGGGATGGGCGGTTTCCTCCGTGGTCTTTGGCTTCGTGGTCGGGAATGGCTTTTATCGCGGGTACGATTGCAACGCGGAGCGGCACTGAACCGTAACGATGCCGTCGGACCGCCGCCGTCTCGGCGGCTCACACTATCCAAATGAGGCGGAGGCAGGCATTTTCCGCAGTGCAAAATGTTCCCGGAACGGTGAGCCAAAAGTTCGCGCGCGAATGGCCCTCGCGGACTTCCCACGCCGGGAGCCGCCGGGACGGCGGCGCGACGGGGGCAGTGCGCGAATGCGCCCGGCCCGCGTGGGTTTTCGCGAATGAGCTTGCCGTTGATTTTTGCGCGGGCATGATGTTTCCCGTTGCTGGCGTGCTGCAAGAGGTTCGGCACCTTGGGAGAAGAGAAGGCGGTGTTTGCCGGGGGGGAACCCGGGGTTCGGCTTCACAATCGAAGGCCGGGAAACAATGGCAAACGGGTGCGGTTCGTGCTGGTTGCAGAGGTTCGGTGACACACGCTGCCCGCGTGGCGGAATTGGCAGACGCGCTAGATTCAGGTTCTAGTGAGTAACATCGTACAGGTTCAAGTCCTGTCGCGGGCACCAACTTCTCCGGGGAGATTGAGCGGTTCCGAATTTCCCCGCGCTTCCTCCCGCAATATTTTCGCAGCCGGATGGCATTGCCCCTCCCGCGCCCGACGGGGAAGCGGCTGACCTTTTCTGGGGTTGCCTGCACAGCGCGGAATGCCTGCGGTCAGCGGGAGAAAACATCGCTCACCACGCCACGGGCACGGAGAGTTTTGCGCCGAAGCGGTTTTTGTAGAAGAGCTGGCGTTGTGCCGCGCCGTATTCGTGGACGAGCTTCGTGAGCTTCACGTCATAGCAGCAGTATTCGGCGATCTCGAGGAGTCGGCCTTCGCGAAACCAGCGGATGGCTTGCAGTCCTTCGGCGGTCTTCTCGACCCCAAACGTGGCCGTCGCGATCGAGTCGAGGGAGAGGCGGTGCGCGAGGGTTTTTTGGACCTCGACGAGCATGTCGAGCGTGGGCAGTTGGCGGAGGTCGAGCGCGGTGTAGTGGTGCAACACCTCGTAATCAAAACCCAGATTGTTGAAGCCCACCACGAGGTCCGCGCGCTGGAGTTCCTTGATGAGGTCGTCCACCTGTTTCTCGCCGTAAACGTGGTAGCCGCCGCGTGCCGTCGAATAGGTGACGCCGACGCTCATCAGCATTTCGCCCGCGCGATTCCACCCGCCCACGTCGTCGGCGGACTTCTGCGTTTCCAAGTCGAAGTAAACGATGTTTTTCATCCCGTCGTATGAATCAGTTTTTCTCCCGTCGGCGCGCCGCGCAATTGTTGCGGCGTGACGAAAGTTTAGGGTGCCAAATCTGTGCCGCGAGGGAAAAGCGGAGCCACGTCAAAATGCGCGCGGCTTGCCCCACGGTCGATTCGCAGTTGGTGGTGAGGGGCGGTGCGGGCGCATCTCACTTTGTTGCAACCTTGGTGCCGAGCGGCAGCTTCGGTTCCAGCCTTTGTTTTCGGGTGTTATTTCGTGGTTCAGCCCGGCTGCGGCTCATCAGGATAAGCGCGTTGCGCCAGCCTGTCTGTTCACTGCGACTCCCGCTTCGCCATAAGTTTTCCGAAAAATCCCATCAAGTCCCAGCACTCTGCTCCGATGTTATAAGTGTCGTTAAGACAAGGGCGGCTGGCAGCCAGAAAGGGCCGGCGAGGACCAAGGCGGAAACCTCTGAAAAAACTCCGTTCGTGGCAAGGAAGCTGCGAAAAAATAGAAACCCCTCACGGGGTGACTCATGGAAGGGTCTTATGGTTATCAATACAAACGTCAGCGCACTGCAAAGCAGCCGTCTCCTCGCCGATTCCTCGAAAATGCTGGCGAACTCCCTCGCTCGCCTATCCTCGGGATCCAAACTCGTCAACGTCGCCGATGATGTCGGTGGCGCGGCGGTTTCCCAGCGGCTGGATGCCCAGCTCAATCGGAACGCGGCCGCCAAGAACAATGTCGGCAACGCCATCTCCTTCGCCCAAACGCAGGATGGTTTTCTCCAGAAGGTCGGCAAGGCCTTCGATCGGATGAGCGAACTTTCCGTGATGTCCGCCGACGTCACCAAGAACGACGCGGACCGCGCGCTCTACAACAAAGAGTTCACCAACCTGGCCGCCTTCGTCACCAACTCGGCGACCAAGGATTTCAACGGCGT
>JAYVOY010000689.1:0-3031 GCA_043757645.1 Verrucomicrobiota bacterium | reverse complement strand
CGGACTTCCTCAGCACGCGCAAAGAGGCGCTCGTGATCAAGCTCCGCAACGAGAAAGCCATCAGCGACGCGCTCGGCGCGGAGTTGAAGGCGGCGGTGACGGAGTTCAAGCAGAGTTACCGTTAAGCAAACTTGAAATCACAAATTGTGATTTCAAGATTCTAAACCTCTCATGCCCAGCACACGCGACATCCGCCGACGCATCAAGTCGGTCAAGAACACCGCCCAAATCACCAAGGCGATGCAGATGGTCGCGTCGGCCAAGATGCGCCGCGCGCAGCAGGCGGCGCTGGCGGGCCGGCCTTACGCGACGTTGATGAACGAAGTGCTCGCGGCGGCCACGGCGGGCGCGGGTGATTTCTCGCATCCGTTGATGGAGAAACGCACGGGCAAAAAGCGCGCGGTCATTCTCATCACGACCGACAAGGGCCTCTGCGGCGCGCTCAACACGAACCTGCTGCGCGAGGCCGCGAAGTGGGACAAAGACACCACGGTTTTCGTTTGCGCCGGCAAGAAGGGCGGGCAGTGGGCCGCGCGGTTGAAGCGCGATTTGGCCGCGGAGTTCAGCTACAAGGACACGCCGCAGTTCGCCGAGGCGCGGGCCATTTCAAAATTTGCCCAGGAACTTTTCCTCAGCGGGAAGGTCGATGCCGTGGACGTGCTCTTCACCAATTTCGTCAACACCCTCGTGCAAAAGCCGGAGCAGCGGCAGCTTCTCCCGCTCGGCGAAATCAAGGCGCTCGACGCCGATCTCGCCGGCGAAAACGCGGGCAAAGAGTTGACCGCTTCGAGCACGGAATATCTTTTCGAGCCGGTCGCGGCGACGGTGCTCGGCAACTTGCTGCCGCATTACCTGAACTATCAGGTCTTCCAATTTTTGCAGGAGGCCAAGGCTTCCGAGCAGTCCGCGCGCATGGTCGCCATGAAGAACGCGACCGACAACGCCAAGCAAATCATCAAGGACCTGACGCTCGAGTACAACAAGCTGCGTCAGGCCAACATCACGAAAGAGCTTTTGGAAATCACCACCGCCCAGATGGCGATGGGGAACTAACCAACGTGGCAGCCATCATGACCAAGTCCCTGGAAAAAGCAGTGAGCGCCGCCGGGCGGTTGCCTTCCAAACTGCAAAACCAAGTGGCGGGCTATCTGATGGAAGAAGTAAGTCGGACGGAATTGCTGTCGAAGCTTGAGCGGGCGGACCGGGACATTCGCGCGGGACGCGTCGTGTCGAGTCAGGAAGCGAAACAACGTCTCGGACGATGGTTAAAGTAATTTGGACTGAAGGCGCGCTGCACGATTTGGATGAGATCGCGGATTACATTGTCGAAGAAAACCCGGACGCGGCCAACCGGCTGGTTCGGCGGGTCTTCGACCGGGTGGACTTGCTGGAAACCTTCCCGGAGATCGGGCGCTGGGTTCCCGAGTTCACTGACCGGATTCATCGCGAATTGGTCGTGCCTCCCTGCCGCGTCGTTTATCGCGTGCAGCGCGGCGCGGTTTTCATCGAACTGGTTATTCGCGGCGAACGTTTGATGCGGGAGCAACTTTTGAAAAGAAATTTTTGAGCACATGAACACCGGAAAAATAGTTCAAATCATCGGCCCCGTCTTGGACATTGAGTTCCCGACGGAGCTGCCCGCCATCTACAACGCGCTGACCGTGGAATACGATCTCCCCGGCCAGGGCAAGACCAAGCTGACGCTGGAGGTGCAGCAGCACCTCGGCGGCAAATGGGTCCGCGCCGTCGCCATGAGCACCACCGAGGGACTCAAGCGCGGCATGATCATCACCGACACCGGCGCGCCCATCTCGATGCCCGTCGGCAACGCCGTCATGGGCCGCGTCTTCAACGTCACCGGCGACGCCGTGGACGAACAAGGCCCGGTGCTGGCGGACAAATACAATTCCATTCACCGCTCCGCCCCGCCGCTCGTGGATCAATCCACCAGCCAGCAGGTGCTCACCACGGGCATCAAGGTCATTGACCTCATCTGCCCCTTCCTCAAGGGCGGCAAGGTCGGCGCGTTCGGCGGCGCGGGCGTCGGCAAGACCGTCGTCATCATGGAATTGATCAACAACATCGCGAAGCTGCACGGTGGCGTCTCGATGTTCGCGGGCGTCGGCGAACGCACGCGCGAGGGCAACGATCTCTACAACGAAATGATCGAGGCCGGTGTCATCAAGACCAAAAAGGACGCCAAAGGCCATCCGCTCATCGGCGCGAACGGCCTGCCCGTTCTCGATGAAGGCTCCAAGATCGGCCTCGTGTTCGGCCAGATGAACGAGCCGCCGGGCGCGCGTCTGCGCGTCGCGCTCTCCGCGCTTTCCGTCACGGAATATTTCCGCGACGAAAAAAATCAGGATGTGCTCCTGTTCGTGGACAACATCTTCCGTTTTTCGCAGGCCGGTTCCGAAGTCTCCGCGCTCCTCGGCCGCACGCCGAGCGCCGTCGGTTATCAACCGACCCTCGCCGCGGAAATGGGCAACCTCCAGGAACGCATCACCTCGACGAAGAAGGGTTCCATCACGTCCTTCCAAGCCGTTTACGTCCCCGCCGACGATTTGACCGATCCCGCGCCGGCGACCACCTTCGCGCACTTGGACGCGACCATCGTGCTCGAGCGTTCCATCGCGGAACTCGGCATCTTCCCCGCCGTCGATCCGCTCGCCTCCAACTCCCGCGCGCTCACGCCCGAGATCGTCGGCGCGGAACACTACAACGTCGCCCGCGGCGTCCAGAAGGTGCTCCAACGCTACAAGGATTTGCAGGACATCATCGCCATTCTCGGCATGGACGAGCTTTCGCCCGACGACAAAATCACCGTCTTCCGCGCGCGCAAGATTCAAAAATTCCTCAGTCAACCGTTCACCGTCGCGCAGGTCTTCACCGGCCGCGAAGGCAAGCAAGTGTCCGTCGCTGAAACGGTCCGTGGTTTCAAGGAAATCCTCGAAGGCAAGCACGACGCCGTCTCGGAAAACAACTTCTACCTCAAGGGTGGCATTGACGAGATCAAGGAATAGTTGATTGC
>JAYVOY010000688.1:0-3034 GCA_043757645.1 Verrucomicrobiota bacterium | reverse complement strand
GCAGGTCACGATCAACCAGACCACCTGCATCGGCTGCACCGCGTGCGCCAACCAATGCCCCTACAGCGCCATCCGCATGGTCGAGGTGCGCGACGACGAGGGCGCGTTCATCGTCGATGACGCGATGCGCCCGATCCTCAAGGCGACCAAGTGCGATCTGTGCGTCGAGCAACACGGCGGCCCCGCGTGCGAACGCGCCTGCCCGCACTCGGCGATGAAGCGCATGAACATGAACAACCTCGACGAATTCGCCCGCTGGCTGCGCCGCTGAAGTTTCTCGCGTGAATATTTTTGCCAAACGCTGGGGAGTTGGAGCGCTGCTGTTTTTCGCGGCCGGCGGGCTGCTCTTCGGCGTGTGGCGACACTTCGCACCGCTGATGCCGCACTTCCCGTATCTGAGCGGGTGGCTGCTGTTCGCGTTGATGTTGGTGCTCACGTTTTACAACGGGCGAAAAAAAATCCCCTTTCTTCCCGCGGGCCGGTCCGAGGGCTGGCTGTTGATCCACATTTACGTCGGCTTCCTCACCGTCGCGCTGTTCGCCATTCACGCGGGACTGCGCACGCCCACTGGCTGGTTCGAGGGCACGCTGGCGTGGCTCTACATCCTCGTCACCGCGAGCGGCATCGTGGGCCTGGGCATCTCGCGCATCTTTCCCGAACGGCTCACCTCGCGCGGCGGCGAAGTGTTGTTTGAAAATATTCCCACCCTCCGCCGCACCCTGCGCGAACGCGCCGAAGCCCTCGCGCTCGAGACCCTCACGGCCGCGAAGAGTGCCACCGTCACGGAATTTTACCTCGCCGAGTTGCAGGATTTTTTCGCCGGCCCGCGCAATTTTTTCTCGCACTTGCTTGAGGTTCGCAACCCGCTGAACCGCCTCCTCCATCGCATCAATGAAACCAACCGCTACCTCAACACCGACGAGCGCAAACGGCTCGACCAACTCGCCGCGCTCGTGCGCCAGAAGGACGGTCTCGATTACCATTACGCGCTGCAACTCGCGCTCAAACTCTGGCTGTTCGTCCACATTCCGCTCACCTACAGCCTGCTGATATTTTCCGTCGTTCACGTCGTGCTCGTGTTCGCCTACGCGGGAGGAACACCATGAGCGAGCAACTGCCGCCGCCGGATTTCAATTCGCAGAATTACTCGCGCCCAAATCAGGACTGGGTCTGCGGCTGGGACTGCGAGGGCCGCGCCTGCAAACTTGGCCCCTCGCCGAACGGCCAATGCCGCGTCACCTGCGAGTGCAAACCGGTCTTGGAAAAACTCCGCGACGAAACCAAGGGCCGCTGGAAATGCACGCGCGGCAAGGACCAGGGCGGCCCGTGCGAATTCGGCCCGCGGCCCGACGGCACGTGCTGCCGCCCGTTGCCCCGCTGCACGCCCGCGCGCAGCCTGCGCGCGAAACGCGGCCGCCTCACCGTTGCCGTCTGCGCGCTGACCGTGGGCGTGCTGTTGCTGCTGCTCTGCGGCCCCGCGCGCCACCGGTTCATCAACCCCGGCCCCGTCGCGACGCATCACACCGGCAAGGCCTTTGCCGAATGGAAGGGCGCGTCGTTCGGCGTCAGCGACGGCTGCCAGAATTGTCACCGTGCCGCGCCGGATGGCCCGGCGGGCTGGCTCCACGCGGCCTTCCACACCACGCCCGGGCCGTTCCAATTTGGCCAACTCGCGACCCAGGGCGAACCCGGCATGACCGCAATTGATCGCCAGTGCCAGAGCTGTCACGACGAGTTGAACCGCGGCAAAACCGACGCCGTGCGCAGCCACGTTTTCCACCAACCCAACGTCCCGCGCGATCACTCCTGCTCCGCGTGCCATCGCGAGCACCGCAGCGGCGGGCACATGGTCAAACCCGGTGACGCGCAATGCCTGTCGTGCCACGGCGACGCGGGCGTGATGCAGGCGGCGTTTGTCAAAGGGCAGGAACTCGCCGCGAAAACCCCGGACCTCTTCAACTTCCGTTCCTCGCGCGACCGCGAAATTTTCGAAGCCCCGCGGCCCGCGCACGGTTACACGCAAGTGCTGCACTCCTTCGCCACCGACCATCCCGAGTTTCAAATTCACGCGGCGAAATTGGCGGACACCAATCCGCTGAGCTTCAACCACGCGCTGCATCTCTCCGACAAAATCCCGCCGCGCAACGGCCAGCGCCTCGACTGCGCCAACTGTCACCGGCCCGACGTCTCCGGCGCGTATTATCGCAAGGTCGAATTCGAGCAAAGCTGCCGCGTGTGCCACTCACTCCAGTTCGATCCGCGCAACCCGCAGATGCAGCTCCCGCACGGCAGCGAGGCCACCGTGAAAGCCTTCCTCCGCAGCCTGCCCACGCAATACGCCGACCACGGTCGCAACGTAAAAAAACTCACCGGCACCGCCGCCCTCGCGCAATTCGTCGCCGACTCGATGACCCAACTGCAAACCAACCGCGTCTCCGGCGAGGACATGGAGCGCCAAATTTTTCTCGGCACCGATCGCTTCGCGCCCGCCGCGAGCGTCGGCGCGTCCGCGACCATCGGGCGCGCGCCCTTCGCCGGGTGCGCGTGGTGTCATCAAGTCAAGGAAACCGCGCCCGAAAACTACGAGGTCGCGCGCCCGAACCAGCCCGAGCGCTGGCTGATCCGCGGCAATTTCGACCACGCGAAACACCTCGGCGTCACCTGCGCGAAATGCCACGACCACATCGCCCAAAGCCGCGCCACCACGGACATCAACCTCCCCAAAAAAGCCACCTGCGTGGAATGCCACAGTCCCAAGGGCGGCGTCGCCAGCACCTGCTCGACCTGCCACTCGTTCCACACCGTCGGGCAGCGGTGAGAGAAGGCTTTAGCTTCAGGTCGCGGAAACATTTCCAGATAATGAACTGCGCTACTTTCCGTGAACCGGAGCGCCGACCGTTGCTCGGCGCGCTGCGGCCCGAGCCGAGCACTGCTCGGCGCTCCGCAGTTTTCGCCGCGTGGATTCAGCGGTGGCTCGTTTTCTCAAGTGTGCTGCTGGCGATGTTGCACGCCGAAGTTACCCACGCAGCACCGG
>JAYVOY010000687.1:0-3037 GCA_043757645.1 Verrucomicrobiota bacterium | reverse complement strand
GCTTCAAGATGACGGACGCGGATGTGGCGGCGATTTTCGCGCGCTTCAAGGAAATCGGGGACAAGAAGAAGTTCGTGTATGACGACGATCTCGTGACGCTCGTCGAGGGGCACATCACCGAGGTGCCGGAGGCGTGGTCGCTCGATTATTTGAGCGTGACGAGCGGCAGCCAGACGGTGCCGACCGCGACGGTGCGGATGAAACGCGGCGGCGCGAAGGCGGGCGAAGGCGAGTTGCTTCAGGACGCGAGCATCGGCGACGGGCCGGTGGACGCGGTGCTCAAGGCGATGGACCGCCTCACGAAAACGCCGGGGAAATTGATGGATTATTCGCTCCGCGCGGTGTCGCAGGGCAAGGACGCGCTGGGCGAAGTGACGGTGAAAGTGGATTTCAACGACGGCAATCTGGTCGTCGGCAAGGGCGCGAGCACGGACATCATCGAGGCGAGCGCGCGGGCGTATCTCAACGCGATCAACCGGCATTTGACGGCGCAGCAGGAGCGGACGGGCGCGGGCGGGCAGCCGTGAGGGGCGTGACGGCGGTGGTGCGGCGGGCGAGCTGATTTTAACGCAGAGAGCGCGGAGGGCGCGGAGGAGAAAGTGGCTTCGCGTTTTCCGCGTCTTCCACGGGACGCACACAAACCCCTGCCACAGGGGAAATCCATTGACCGCCACCTGTGAGACATTAAATGTATCACCATGAAAACAGCGACGGTCCGCGAGCTTCGCAATGAGTTCCCGCGCATTGAGGCGTGGTTGCACGACGGGGAAGCGGTCGCGATTTCCAAACGGGGTGTGGTGATCGCCATGCTGGTAAAGCCAGAGAAGCGCGCGCGGGTCGCGGCGGTCAAGAAGCCGGACATCATGGCGCGGCTCCGCAGGACGTGGGGGAACCGGGCCTTCACGCAGGCGCAGGTGGACGCGATGCGGGCGGCGGAATTGGCGGGCGAGGAGGGATGACCGCGTATCCGGACACGTCGTTCTTGTGCGCGTTTTACCGGCTGCAGGTGAACTCCACGCAGGCGGCCGCGTATTTTGCAAAACTGGTGGGGCCGCTGGAGGTGTCCTCTTTGTTGCTGTTCGAGTTCCGTCAATCCGTGCGCTTTCAGGTTCGCCTCCACCGTCTCGACAGGATGAAGGGTTTTCCAGCGGAGCAGGGAGCCACGATGCTTGACGAGCTGAAAGCCGACCTCGCGGCGGGCGTGATCGTGGTTCGCCCATTTCCCTGGCCTGAGGTCCACGCGCGGGCAGAACGCCTGAGCGAACGCCACACTGACGACCACGGTCATCGGGTCATGGATATTCTGCACGTGGCCGCGGCGCTCACGGGGGGTGCCACAAAGTTTCTCACCTTTGACGCCAATCAGAAAAAACTCGCCGTCGCCGAGGGGCTGGTGGTGCCGTTGTGATGACAGTTGTCGGGCGGAGGGGACGAGGAGGTTGCCGCGCGATCTCCGAGGAGAACAAAACGGCGCGCAAAGAGAAATGCGACCATCGTCCGTTGCGGGTGAAGGCGGTGGCGAATCACCGCACTCCATAGTTACGAGTCAAACGTCGATGACGGGGCCGTTGCCGTCGTTGTCGCGGTCGCGGGGATTTCGTTTCGGCAGGGTGCGGCGGTGGGTGGGTGGATCGACGCGGGAGGGGCGGGTGTTGAAGCCGGTGAGCCATTGCACGGCGAGGGAGACGAAGCTGATGACAAGCGCGCCCCAGAAGGCGGCGGCGAAGTTGTCCACGTGAAATTCCTTCACGATGCTCCCGACGAAGTAGAGCAGCGCGGCGTTGATGACGAGGGTGAAGAGGCCGAGCGTGAGAATGACGAAGGGCAGCGTCAGCACCATGAGGAGCGGGCGGACGAAGGTGTTCAAAATTCCGAGCAGCAGCGACGCGATCACCAGCGCCTGCCAGTTGCCGTCGTAGTGAATGCCATCGACGACGCACGTGGCCACTAGGACCGCGAGGGTGTTCACCAACCAGCGCTGGAAAAATGCGATCGTGCGTGGGTTGGATGACATGGCGCGAAAAAATCAGCCGGGGCGCACTTGGAGAAATTCCGCGGCGGCGGCGGTGTGAAGTTCGAAGTCCGCAAGCGCGGCGGGGAGCAGACAGAATTGGCCGGGGCGCAGGGCAACGGTTTGCCCGCCCGCCGTGGCGGTGAGGCCGCCGGTGAGGACGGCGAGGATCGTCAGGCCGGGCTGCGCGCGCGGGCCGCGCCAGCCGGCGGATTCGCGGCGGAGCACGACTTCGAAGAGTGGGTCGCGGACGAGGGCGCTTTCTTTCACTGCGGGATTTGCGGCGTCCGTCGCGGCGAAGCGGTTGGGAATCAGCGGCGGCTCGAAGTCGGAGAAATCAATCGCGGCGAGCGCGGGGGCGAGGTGGAGTTCGCGCGGCTGGCCGTCGAGGCCGACGCGGTTCCAATCGAAGACGCGGTAGGTGGTGTCGGAGTTTTGCTGGATTTCAAAAATCACGCTGCCCGCACCGAGCGCGTGGACACGGCCGCTGGGGACGAACATCGCATCGCCAGTCCGCACCGAGTGGCGGTGGAAGCATTGGGCGACGGTGCCGTCGTCGAGGCGGCGCGCGAATTCGTCGCGGGTGACGCCGCGCTGGAGGCCGACGTAAACGGCGGCGGCGGGCGTGGCGTCGGCGACGTACCACATTTCGGTTTTCGGTTCGCCGCCGAGGCTGGCCGCTAGGGCAGCGGGCGGATGCACTTGGAGCGAGAGCACGTCCTGCGCATCGAGGATTTTCACGAGCAGCGGGAAGCGTCCGGCGGCGGTGGGGCGGGCGGGGCCGAGGAGTTCCGCGGCGTGATTCTCCATGAGCCAGCGGAGATTTTTTCCGGCGAGCGGGCCGTTGGCGATCTCACTCACGCCCTCGGGGCGGTCGGTGATTTCCCACGATTCGCCGATGGGAACTTTCGGCGGGAGCGGCTTGCTGTAGAGGCGTTCGAGGTTGCGTCCGCCCCAGACGCGTTCCTTGAAAATGGGGCGGAAGGTGAGCGGATACAGCATGGGGCGGGGCGCGGGAAAAATTTC
>JAYVOY010000686.1:0-11301 GCA_043757645.1 Verrucomicrobiota bacterium | reverse complement strand
CGGGTGATTACGCCGTGATCGTGGGCAATCCCGCGGGCGTCGTCCTCAGCCAAAAGGCCACGCTCACGGTCCTGCAATCGCCCTTCGTGCTCGACCCGCCGCACGACCTGCGCGTGCCGTTCGGCGCGACCGCAATGTTTGGCGTGCGGCTGCTCGGCGAAACGCCGTTCACCTTTCAATGGCGGCGCAACGGCGCGGACCTCGCGGGCGAAACCAATCCGACTCTCTCCCTCGCGGCAGTCAACGCCACCAACGCCGGACGCTACAGCGTGGCCGTGACCAACGCGTTCGGCGGCGTCCTCAGTGCCGAGGCGGAACTCAGCGTGACGCGCCCCACGTTCACCTTTGGCCGCGCGACCAACGGCAGCGGCGGCCTCGCGTTGAGCCTGCCCCTCGAGGCCACGGGCTTCGTCCTCGAATCCTCCCCGACGCTCGGCGCGAGCGCCGTGTGGACCGTCGTCACCACCTTCACCACGCTCCCGAACGGCCCGCTCATCCTGCCTATCGCGCCCGGCGGGGGCTTCCTCTTCTATCGCCTGCGGACGCCGTGAGTCGGGGTCCACGCGGAAAACGTGCCTTGAAAAATCGCGAAGTGAGCGCGTGTTCGCGTGCGTTTTCTTCCTTGAAATGTTTTCAGGAATTGTCGGCGTGATTCGGGAGATCACCGATCGCAGCAGCCGTTTTCCCTCACCCTCTCCCAGCGGGAGAGGGCAGGGGTGAGGGAGAACGGCCACCAACAAACCAATGCGCGCGCCTTCGCCCGCGGGGCGCATTTTGACACTGCCCCGGACTGACGCCCGACCGTAGCGCCGCCGTCCCGGCGGCTCACCGCGTGATCGGTCCGCGGGGTCGGCCCAACTGCGGCCTCCGGCACCCGCAGTCGGCAAACGCCGCATTCTGACCAAAGTTCGGTGCGGTGCGGTGCGGACGCCGTGAGCCGCCGGGACGGCGGCGCTACGGGGGCAGTGCGCGGATGCGCCGACGCCCGCGGGCCGGAAAAACTTCCCCTCGCATTGCCGCGCGGCTTGCCGCTAGTTTCCCGGCCCGGTTGACCGAAAGTTTGCGGTCATTGGTGTCCGGAATCGAGTGAGTCCCGCAGGCACCCACGACGACTGATTACTCCTCACTAAACACTAATTACTTACTGATTTCTTTCGCCCCCATGATGACCAGCACACAAATCCGCCAGTCGTTCCTCGACTTCTTCAAGTCGAAGCAACACACCATCGTCCCGTCGTCCAGCCTCATGCCGGACAGTCCGAACCTGCTGTTCACCAACGCCGGCATGAACCAGTTCGTGCCCATCTTCCTCGGTCAGACCAAGTGCCCCTACACGCCCGGTCGCGCCGCCGACACGCAGAAGTGCATCCGCGCCGGCGGCAAGCACAACGACCTCGACGACGTCGGCCTTGACACGTATCACCACACGTTTTTCGAGATGCTCGGCAACTGGAGCTTCGGCGATTACTTCAAGAAGGAAGCCATCGCGTGGGCGTGGGAGCTCGTCATCGAAGTCTGGAAATTTCCGCCGCAACGCGTCTATGCCACCATTTATCAACCGGACAAAGCCAAGAACGACCCCGCCGACCGCGATCAGGAAGCGTGGGATTTGTGGGCGGAAAAATTCCGCAGCGTCGGCCTCGACCCTGAAATCCACATCGTCAACGGCAACAAGAAGGACAACTTCTGGATGATGGGCGAGACCGGCCCGTGCGGTCCGTGCTCCGAATTGCACGTTGATCTCACGCCCGCGGGCGACACGCGCGGCACGCTCGTCAATCAAGGCACCGCCGAGTGCATCGAGATTTGGAATCTCGTCTTCATCCAGTTCAACGCGAATCCCGACGGCACCTTCTCACCGCTGCCCGCGCAGCACGTCGATACCGGCATGGGTTTCGAGCGCGTGACGAGCATCATGCAGGGCACGAAGCATTTCTCCGACTTCGCGACCGCGAAGATTTCCAACTACGAGACCGACATCTTCCGACCGATTTTCGACGCCTTGGAAAAGATGAGTGGGAAGAAATACGGCAGCACGCTTCCCGGCAGCGCGTCCGCGCTGCCCGGGGGAGCACACGCGCCCTCGCGTGTGCCCGACTGCGCCCCCGCAGTCGGGACTGACGCGCGCCGCCGCGCGTCATTATCAGGCGCGGGGGCGCGCGTTGATGCGGCGGACGAGGCGTCCGCCGCCACAGCCGGGGCGGCTGTGCTCCCCACATGCGAGGCGCGTGTGCTCCCCGAGCAGATTGCCCTCGATGTCGCCTTCCGCGTCATTGGCGATCACATCCGCACGCTCTCGTTTGCCATTGCCGACGGCATCCAGCCCGGCAACACCGACCGCAACTACGTCCTCCGCCGCATCCTGCGCCGCGCCGTGCGGTATGGCCGCACGCTCGGCTTCCACGAACCCTTCTTCTACAAACTCGTGGACGTGCTCGCGGAAAACTTTGGCGACATCTTTCCCGAAATTCGCGCGAAGAAAAAGCAGGTGCAGGAAGTGATCCAGCGCGAGGAGGAGGCGTTTAATAAGACGTTGGACAAGGGGATTGCATTGTTCAACGAAGAGGCTGCGAAATTGTTGGGCGCGGCGTCAGCCGCGGCGGGGAGCGCACGCGGCCCGCGTGCAGAAGTCGGCGGCCCGCCGACTTCTCGTTCCACTGACCTATTCGGGACGGAGGGCAAGCCGATGCGAGTCGAGTCAGCCCCGGGCGCGGCGTATTCGAAACGCCGTCTGCCACATTTTGAAAAGCCCTGGGGTATTTATCACATCACGTTGACGACGCTGGATCGCCGCGTTCTGGAAGCCGCCGACCGCGATATTGTCTGCGACTGTATTCGCCACTGGAACGACCGGCGTTATCGACTCGTCGCGGCGTGTGTCATGCCCGATCACGCGCACTTCATCATCCAACCGGGCATTGAATCACAAGACCCGGACGGCACCCCGATTTTCCATTCACTGACCACCATTCTGCATACGATCAAATCCTTCACCGCCCACGAAATTAACAAACGCAGCGGGAAAATTGGCGGGGTTTGGGAGAAGGAAAAGTTCGACCGTTACATCCGTTCCGATGCGGATTTGGAGGAGAAGTTCCACTACGTTTGCCGCAATCCGTGGGCTGCCGGTCTGGTCCAGCCCAACGAACCGTGGCCGTGGGTTTGGACATCCGAGGGCGACGCGGGGGGAGCGACGGGTTTCGAGAGCGCTGGTAACTCGGCTGGGAAACCTGGGGGAACTGCGGGTGACTCTCAAACGCCGGCGCGAGGTGAACCGTGGGAGCCGGAAAAGTTAGTGGAACGAAGTGTTCGGCGGGCCGCCGAACACTGCACGCCAGCGGCGTGCGCTCCCCACGGCGCGGCTGGCGCCGCGCCAGCCATCTCCGGCGCATTCGCGTTCCGCCTCTACGACGAACAGGGCTTCCCACTCGACCTCACCGAGTTGATGGCGCGTGAGCGTGGCCTGACCGTGGACACCGCGGGCTTCGAGCAGTTGATGGAGGAACAGCGCGCCCGCGCCCGCGCCGCGCAGAAGAAGGAAGTCATTTCCCTCTCGCAAATCGAGACCAACACGCCGACGAAATTTGTCGGCTTCGAGAAGCTCGAGGTGGAGGCCAAGGTCTTGGAGGTCGTGTCGCTCAAGGACAAGACCGCCGTCATCCTCGACAGCACCGCCTGCTACGCCGAGATGGGCGGTCAGGTCGGCGACACCGGTGAACTCACAGGCAGCGGCAATCTCTGGCGCGTGAGCAACACGCAAAAAAGTGGCAACACCTGGCTGCACTTCATCGACACCGAATCCGCCGAACCCACCGCGACCTCTCCCGAATCCGCCGCGAGCGCCGACGCCTCCGGGGGAGCACACGCGCCCTCGCGTGTGCCCGACCGCGCCCTCGCGGTCGGGACCGACGCGCGCCCCCGCGCGTTATCCCCGGGAACCACCGAACCCACTTACTCCCGCCGCAACCTCCCGCACTTCGAGCGTCCGTGGGCGAAATACATGGTCACGTTCTCGACGCGCGAGCGCCGCAAACTCACGCCGCCTGAGCGCGACCTCGCGCTCAAGAGCGTTCTCTACGCGCACGAACATCATCAATATCTCCTCTACGCCGCGTGCGTGATGCCCGACCACGTTCACCTCCTGTTCGAGCCGCAGATCAAGGAGACCGATCAGAAAGGTCGCCCGACTTTCTGGTCGTTGAGCGAAATTTTGCAGGGGATCAAATCTGCCAGCGCGCACAACATCAACAAAGCCAGCGGGCAGACCGGCAGCGTTTGGGAGGCGGAATCGTTGGACCGGTTGATTCGCAGCGAGTCCGACTTGGAGGAAAAGTTCCACTACCTCTGCCGCAATCCGTGGGCTGCGGGTGTCGTGGGGGCCGCGGAGAATTATGCGTGGTTGTGGACGCCGGGCGCGGACGAATTACGCGCGGGGGCGCGCGTGGGTGCGGCGGACGGGGCGTCCGCCGGCACAGCCGGGGCGGCTGTGCTCCCCGGCCGCGGGGGCGCGGCACTCCCCGCTCGCGAGATCGTGCTTCCTGTTGCGGGAAGCGTGGTCACGCTTTCGGTCGATCCCGCGCGGCGCCACGCCATCCAGCGCCACCACACCGTCACGCATTTGCTGCACTGGGCGTTGCACGAAGTTGTCAGCAAGGAAGCGTCGCAGAAGGGTTCCTTCGTCGGCCCGGACAAGTTGACCTTCGACTTCAACAGCGCCGCGCTCACGCCGCAGCAGGTCGCGGACATCGAGAAGCTCGTCAACGAACGCATCCTCGAAAACGCCGGCGTCTCGTGGACGGAAGTCGCGCACGCCGACGTGAAAAACCGCCAGGACGTGATGCAATTCTTCGGCGACAAATACGGCGACACGGTGCGCGTCGTGCAGATCGGCGGCGGGGCAGGGGAGTTGAACGGTTACTCGATGGAACTCTGCGGCGGCACGCACACGCGCGCGACGGGCGAGATCGGTTTGTTCCGCATCGTTGGTGAGAACGCGATCGCCGCGGGCGTGCGCCGCATCGAGGCCGTCGCCGGCCTCACCGCCTTCGACGCGATGCGCCTGGACCGCGAGTTGATCAAGACCATCGCGGGCAAGGTGAGTTCGCCGTTGCACGAGTTGGAGAAGAAAATTGACCTCGTGCTCGCGCACCAGAAGGAACTGGAGAAGGCGCTGAAGACCTCCATCGCGCGCAACGCCGCGCAGACCGCCGCGTGGCTGCTCACGCGCGTGACGGAAGTAAACGGCATCCCGCTCATCACGCAGGGCTTCCCGGACGGTGACGCGGACTATCTCCAGGCCGTGGTGGACGCGGTGAAGTGCCATTTCAAGGGCGTCATCGTGCTGGGCGGCGCGCCGGGCGGCAGCGTCACGTTGATCGCCGCCGTCACGCCGGACTTCACCGCGAAGGTGCAAGCCGGGAAAATCATCCAGCAGATCGCGCCCCTCGTCGGCGGCAAAGGCGGCGGCAAGCCCGACAACGCGCGCGGCGGCGGCAAGGACGCGGGCAAACTCGATGAAGCGCTCGCGAAGGTGAAGAGCTTGCTGGGGTAGAAAACGCGAAGCAGAGTTGCGCCGTGCTAGCCGACGAACAAACGAGTCCGGAGCAGTTCGCCATCTATCGGCGGATGACGCCGGAGCAGCGTTGGCGTGCGGCCAGCCGGCTTTACTGGACGTGCCGCCGGCACAAGGCGGCGTTCCTGCGCAGCCAGCATCCGGACTGGACGGACGAGCAATTGTTGGCCGAGGTCCGCCGGATATTCGTCCATGCACGAACCTGATCTGATCGAGTTGTTCGCCGGTCCGTTGGATCGTTTGGGGGTCCGCAAACTCAAGACGGCGGGCGTCCGCAGCCAGCATCCCGATGGGTCGGACTCGCAAGTTCTCGCCGAGGTGAATCGCTTGTTGCTCCATCCCGACGATTTACCGATGCGCGACGCGACCGATTCTACGCCCCCTGCCGCCGCGCGATGATGAGGTCGCGGATGGCGTGCGGGTTGGGCACGCCGGGGATGAAGTTGGTGGCGTCGGCGGAGGCGGCGGTGGAGAGGGTGAGATTGCCGATGCCGAAGAGGCGTTGCAGGAAGGATTGATCAATGTCCACCGAGCGAATGTCGCGGATGAAAAGTTCGCGTTCGCACTTGGAAAGGATTCCTTGTTCGAGGGTGATGCGCTCGCGGTACACGCGCAGCACGACGGCGCTGCGTTTGGCCCACGCGATGAAGAAGGGGACCAACAACCACGCGAACACGAGATACCAGAAGTAGCACCACCACGAGGGGCGCACCTCGACCAGCAGTTCGTCTTTGGCGGCGTCCGCGCCCGGATTCGCGCCGGTGGCGGCGGCGGGCGTGGGCGCGGCTGGCTCCGCGATTGGAAAACCGCAGCCGGGGCAGACTTTCGCCGCCGTGGAAACATCGCGACCGCACTCGGGGCATTTGATGAGGGCCATAGGTTTTGTGTGGACGAGCGATACCAGTTCGCCGGAATTTGGGCCACCGGAATTCGCCGACGGCCTTCGGTTTCGTCACGCGATTGTCACAATTCTGTCGCGGGTCCGTAACGGAGGCTGCCTAGCTTGCGGGCGTGAAACTCGGCAACCGCCAACGCAACGCACCAAAGCTCGCGGTACAACCGCGCGCGTTCTGTCCCGCCGTCGGTTGAACGCAGTTCTCCGAAAACCTCATGCCCGCGCCGCCAACAGATTCCCGCCGCACCGCCGGATGGATGGGCATCCAGCGCGGGCACCACGCGCGGCCGCTGGAGTGGTTCGTCGAGAAGGGCATCTTCCTCGTGTCGCTGTCGGCGATCGTGATGGTGTTTTTGATTTTCCTGTTCATCGCCCGCGAGGCGTTGCCGTTGATTTTCGGGCGCATGGATAGTTCGCGGGCGGCGGTGGTCATTCCCGCGGCGGACATGGACAAACTCACGCCGGAGGAATTGCGGAAGTATCTCGGACTCGAGCCGAAGAAATTCGCCGAGATGGACCGCGAGACGCGCCAGCTGATGATGGAGATTCAGGAGGAGGCCGGCAAAGAGGCGACCAAGAATCGCGACGCGGCGATCAACACCACCGAGTGGCGCTATCTGATTCGGCCCTACGAATGGACCGGCTACACGAAGCCCGAATACATCTGGCAGCCCGTCTCGGAGATTCACAAATACAACCTCATCCCGCTGATCGTCGGGAGCCTGAAGGCCACGCTGGTCGCGCTTTTGTTCAGCGTGCCACTGGCGCTGGCGGCGGCGCTCTACGTCTCGCAACTCGCGGGCGAGCGGACGAAGGAATTGGTGAAGCCGTGCATTGAATTGCTTTCGGGAATTCCCTCGGTCGTGCTCGGATTTTTCGCGCTGATGGTGCTGGCGTCGGTGCTGCAGAAAGTGTTCGGCTACCAATCGCGGCTGAACGCGTTCGTCGCGGGCGTGGCGCTGGGGCTGGCGATTATTCCCGTGGTGTTCTCGATTGCCGAGGACGCGCTCACGAGTGTGCCGCGCAGTTACACGCAGGCCGCGCTGGCGCTCGGGTCGTCGCGCTGGCAGGCCGCGTGGCAGATCGTGCTGCCCGCGGCGATGCCCGGAGTTTTCGCCGCGGTGGTGCTGGGTTTCGGCCGCGCGATTGGCGAGACGATGGTGGTGCTGATGGCCAGCGGCAACGCGAGCATCATGTCGTGGACGCTGCTCGACTCGACACGCACGATCACCGCGACCATCGCGGCGGAACTCGCGGAAACGGTTTTCGGCGGCCACCACTACCGCATCTTGTTCATGATCGGCCTGCTGCTGTTCGCGGTGACGTTCATCGCCAATTTGATCAGCGATCTCGTGATGCACCGCCTCAAGGCGCGACTGGAGGGCAGGCACGCATGACGGACGCGCTGACAACTGGGGGGGAGAAGTTTTTCTTCATTCGGAGCGTGCGTTGGGCGGCGCTCAAACCGGAGGGCATCGGCGCGGAGTCCCTGGGTACGGAGTCCCGCCTTCAGGCGGCGGGACGTTCGCGCGCGCGGCGCTTGTGCGAGTATCCAGCGTCTCCGCGGCGACGAACGCTCCGTCGCCTGAAGGCGGGACTCCGTACTTGGGATTCACGTCCGCACCGCGTGCGGTCGGCAGCACGACGGCACACAATTTTCGCGGCGAAAATCCAATGAATTTGCCCGCACAAACAATTTCGCCGCCCACGCCGGCACTCCCCGCGCCCAACGCGAACGCACCACGCGCGTCGCGCTTTCAATCGCAGGGCGCCGACGTTTGGTCCGTGTTGTTCACGGGCCTGACGGGGTTCGCGACGTTTCTCATCGTCGCGATGCTCGCGGTGATTTTGCTGAACATCGGCTACGAGGGCTGGGGGCATTTCACGTGGCGCTTCGTCGCGGGCAGCACGGAGAAGGACATGTTCGATCCCGATCACGCGGGCGTGTTGCCGATGATTTTCGGGACGACCTCGCTGGTGGTGTTGATGACGATTTTCGTGGTGCCCTTCGGCGTGACGACGGCGGTTTATCTCACCGAATACGCGCACTCGTCGGCCCTCTCGACGCGCGTCATTCGCGGCGCGGTGAACAATCTCGCGGGCGTGCCCTCGATTGTGTTCGGCCTGTTCGGGCTGGGCTTCTTCATCAATTTCGTCGGCCAGAATCTCGACCGGTTTTTGCATCCGCATTCGCCCGAGCCGATCTGGGGCAAGCCCGCGATCATCTGGGCCGCGCTGACACTGGCGATTCTCACACTGCCGGTCGTGATCGTGACGACGGAAGAGGCGCTGAAGGCGATTCCACAGGGACTGCGCGAGGCGAGTCTCGCGCTCGGCGCGACGAAGCTGGAGACGATTTTGAAGATCGTGATTCCGCAGGCGCTGCCGGGAATTCTCACGGGCAGCATTCTCGCGGTGAGCCGCGGGGCGGGCGAGGTGGCGCCGATTCTCTACACCGGCGCGGCGTATTACATGGCGCAGTTGCCGCAGAAGTTGACGGATCAATTCATGGAGCTGGGCTACCACGTTTTCATTTTGTCCACGCAATCGCCCAACATCGAGAAAACGCGGCCCATTCTTTACGCGACGGTCATTGTGTTGTTGCTGCTGACCTTCGCGCTGAACCTCGTGGCGATCCTTGTGCGCGCGCAGATGCGCCGGAAAATGCGGCAGCTTCATTGACCTGTTTTTATGACCGAGATCCTCGATTCGAAAAAGGACGCGCGCCCGCCGACACCCGCTGACGCGATTGGCGCGCCGCTCATCGAGACCGAAAATCTCTCGCTCTACTACGGCGCGAACCAGGCGTTGAAGCGCATCTCGATCACGATTGGCGCGAAGGAAGTCACCGCGTTCATCGGGCCGTCGGGCTGCGGGAAATCAACGTTCCTCCGCTGCTTCAACCGGATGAACGACCTCATCGACAACGTCCGCATCGAGGGCGTCGCGCGCATCGGCGGCGAGAATATTTACGCGCCGGTGGTGGACGTGATCGAGTTGCGCAAGCGCGTGGGCATGGTGTTTCAACGCTCGAATCCGTTTCCGAAATCGATTTATGAAAATGTCGCCTACGGGTTGCGCCTGCACGGCACGAAGGCGCGGGCGGAACTGGACCGCGTCGTCGAGCGCAGCCTGCGCGGCGCGGCGTTGTGGGACGAGGTGAAGGACCGTTTGCACGCGAGCGCGCTCGGGCTGTCGGGCGGGCAGCAGCAGCGGCTGTGCATCGCGCGCGCGATCGCGATTCGGCCGGAGATTCTGTTGATGGACGAGCCGGCGAGCGCGCTGGACCCGCTGGCGACGGCGAAAATCGAGGAGCTGATTCTCGAACTGAAGCGCGAGTTCACCATCGTGATCGTCACGCACAACATGCAGCAGGCCGCGCGCATTTCGGATCGGACGGCGTTTTTCTATCTGGGCGATTTGATCGAGTTCGACCGCACGCAGAAGATTTTCACCAGCCCCGGCAAGAAGCAGACGGAGGATTACGTGACGGGACGCTTCGGTTAACGCGGCGGGCGCGACCGCTGCGACTGGCGCGGCTGAACCGACGCTTGACTCGCAGCGCTGCGCGGCCACGAACTGTCAGGAAATTTTATGACCCACCAATTCAACGATGAAGTTGTCGATCTCAAGGAGATGCTGCTCACGATGGCGAGCCGCGCGGAGTCGATGCTCGCGAAATCGATCGAGGCGCTCGTGAAGCGGGACGAGGCGCTGGCGCGCGAGGCGATTGCCGAGGATGAACCGCTCGACAAATTGGAGAAGGAGGTGGACGAGCGCGCGATCGTGCTGTTGTCCAAGGCTCCGCTGGCGACGGACCTGCGCTTGATCACCGCCGCGATGAAGATTTCGCAGAACCTCGAGCGCGTCGGCGACGAGGCGACATCCATCGCGCGGCGGGCGATTGATCTCAACGGCGAGCCGCAACTCAAGCCCTACGTCGATATTCCGCGCATGGCCACGCTCGCGCTGGAGATGCTCCAGGACGCGCTGGACGCGTTCGTGAATCGCAACACCGCCAAGGCGCTGGCGGTCATCCCGCGCGACAAGGAAGTCGATCAACTGCACAAGCAGCTTCAGCGCGAACTGGTGAGTTTCATGGTGGAAAATCCCGCGACGATCAGCCGCTGCCTGCACTTGATGACGATCTCGAAACGCCTCGAGCGCATCGCCGATCACGCGACGAATATTGCCGAGGAAGTGGTGTACATCTACGAGGCGCGGGATATTCGGCACACGTGAGAGGCTCCGGGCCGCCGCCGTCCCGGCGGCTCAGGACGGGCGATTTCACGAGGGCTGAATTTCGCTGGCGCTGTGAATTGGCCGCAGCGTGAGCCGCCGGGATGGCGGCGCTCCGAAGCCAGCGTTACACCCCAACGACCGCCGCCCCACGCTTCCCCATCGGTCCGTGCAACGCGGCGAGTTTTGTCACGTCGCCGTGGAGTTGTTGCGCGAGAATTTTCCGATCGGTTCCGCTCGGCACGGTCGCGCCGAAGGCCACCACGGCCGAGATTTTTTCCAGCGCGAGCAAGTTCAGGAAGTGGGGGCCGAACACCATGTCGCGCCAGTAGCACACTTCGTCCGCGGCGGAGCCATTTTCCACGTGATAACCAATCCACGCCGTCGTGACGCTCCAGCCGCGCGCGACCGCGGGTTCGAGGAGCGCCGGACGAAAGGGCAGCACTTGATCGCCGCCCGTGCTTGTGCCCTCCGGAAAAATGCACAGCAACGTCTGTTGCCGCGCGACGGCCTCCAATCCCTCGTTCACCGCAACGACATCGGCCTTGCGGCTGCGGTCCACGTAGATCGTCCCGGCGCAGCGCGTGAGCCAGCC
>JAYVOY010000685.1:0-3042 GCA_043757645.1 Verrucomicrobiota bacterium | reverse complement strand
CCATGTGCGAACTGCGCCACACCGCGCTCACCGCCAGCCCCAGCAGCCCGAACAGCACGCTGCTCGCGCCGGTCACCACGTAAATCACCACCGCCTCGCGCACCGACACCGCGCCCAAAAAGAAGCACGCCACGAACAACGGAAACGACAACGCCACAAAAATCAGTAGCGCCACGATCGACGAGAGCAGTTTGCCCACCGCGATTTCACCGGGCTTCAGCAGCGTCGCGAAGAGCAGATCGTACGTGTTGCGCTCTTTTTCGGAGGTGATCGCCGTCGCCGCAAACGCGGGGGCGTAGAGCATCGCCAACAACAATTGCGCCACGCTGAACACGAGCAACAGCGAGCGCGACGACCGCGCCGCCACCGAGAAAATCCCCTCCTGCGGCCACATCCACCACAACAGCAACGCGAGCACGCCGAGATAAATCGCCGCCAGCCCCAGCGTCACCGGCGAGCGCAGCGTCACCTTCAATTCGCGGGCGAGGATGGGATTAGTCATGCCGAGGCGGTTTCGAGAAACGTTTGCGGGCCGTGAAATTCCAATCCCACCCGAGGAGCGCGGCTGTGTCGCAGACCAGCCGCAGCGGCCCCGCAACGACACGATCCTGAAAACATCCCGGCACCCTCCGAACGCCTCCGCGCCGCGCCGCGGGGAGCGCACGCCGCTGGCGTGCAGTTTTCGGCGGCTCGCCGAAAACTTCGTTCCACTAACTTTTTCGTCCGGTGAAGAAAGTTAGAACTGGGACACGACGGTTTGGGCGGGCCGCCCAAACCAGCACGCGAGCCGCGTGCGCTCCCCATTCCAATTTCGGAATTCGCGTTCAATGAATCACCAACCCCAACGGGGTTGCGGCGGTTCGTCGGACGCGAAGAGACACAACCCCGTTGGGGTTGTGGTTCATTTCGACCCACACCCAGGGTAGCTCGTTCCTCGCAACCCTGGGCTGGAGGACACAGCCCCGTTGGGGCTGGGGCGCGGGCCACTCGCGCTGCGCGCGATTGGATCGTGCCGACCCGGCGCGACTCAATCTCGTGAAAAAAACTACTTCTCATCCCCCTCCTCCCGTCGTTTCCCCGCCTTCGCCTGCGTGGTCACCTTCATGTACACGTGTTCGAGATCGAGCGGCACCTCGCGATACCACAGCACCGCCTGACCTTGTTCCACGAGAAATCCCAGCACACCCGCGATCTCCGCCTCTTCGCCCTCGAATGACAGCCGCAACAACTTCCCGAGCGTTTCCTTGATTTCGAGCTTCGGCGCGGGAAAACGCGCGGCCAACAAACCCGCCGCCGCGTCCGCGTCGTGCAGCAATTCGATGTCGATGAGCCGCCGCTGCTGCACTTGTTTCAGCACCGCCTCCATGCGATCGCACACCAGCAGCCGCGCCTGTTCGAGAATTCCAATCCGATCACAAATCGACGCCAGTTCCGGCAGAATGTGCGACGAGACGAGAATGGTTTTCCCCATCTCCTTCAACCGCCGCAGCAACTGCCGCATCTCAATCCGCGCGCGCGGATCCAGGCCCGACGTCGGCTCGTCGAGAAATAAAACCTGCGGGCTGTGAATCAGCGCGCGCGCAATGCCCACGCGCTGCTGCATCCCGCGCGACAGTGAATCCACGAAGTAATCGCGCATCTCATCCGTGCCCGTGATCGCAAGCACCTCCTCGATGCGCCCGCGCCGCTCGGCGCGCGACAACCGATACGCCGCGCCAAAAAAATCCAGATACTCCCACACGCGCATCCCCTGATAGACCCCGAAAATATCCGGCATGTAGCCGACCACTTTCTTGGCCTGCTGCGGATGCTTCACCACATCCACATCCGCCACCGTCGCCTCGCCGCTGGTGGGCCGCATCAAGCCCGAGAGGATGCGAATGGTCGTCGTCTTGCCCGCGCCATTCGGCCCGATGTAGCCGAAGATTTCGCCCGCCTCGACGACGAGGTTCAGGTGATCGAGGGCGAGCACGTCCTGATATTTTTTGGTGAGTTCCTTCGTTGCGATCATCGCACAATCCCCCTGAGTTCAAGGTCCAGATCGCGCACCTGCCAGAGATGAAAATTGGCGGTGGTACTCACCGTCAGTTTCTTGCCTTCCTCGGTGTGTTCCACGCGCACCGCGACCAAAAGTTTGCGCGCCTGCGACCCCCAAACCTTCGCGAGACTCGGAAGGCGCCACGTGCCGCCCGTGTTCTCGACTCTTTGAAAACGCGCGAGCATCCGGCCCGCTTCCTCGGCAATTTCTGAATCACCCGGGCCAACCAACACCTCGGGGAAAAATGCCGTGCCGCGAAAGCCAAAACTCACCGTCGCCTCGTCCGCCGCGAATTGCGGGCAGCCCGGCGGCAGCGCGAACTCCGCCACGATCAATCCCGGCCGCGCCCCCGCGTAACAACCGTCGGCGCGCTCGAAGGGCATCGCCGCCTGGTTGCGCGTGAGGACGGGCAGCGTTCCCGCCGGGAACAAAATCCTGCCCGCGTCGTACTCCAACGTCGCCGCCACAGCCCACAAACCCAGCGCGCGCCGCGCGACGGTCGGCTCGATTTGCGCGATGGGAAACGCCGGTTGTTCGCTCCAACTGAACAGCACCGGCAGCAGCTCTCGGCCCCGCAGCAGCTTTTGAAAACGCCGCTCATCCGCCGCCCACGCGCGGTCCGCGACATAACTCGGCTCCGGGAAAAACACTTCGCGCAAATGATCGCGCTGCGTTTGTTGCGCGCTGCGCACGAGGTCCGTCACGGTCTCGCCCGCGTTCACGCGAACGCCCGCGCGCTCGAGCCGCGCGCCTTTGCCGAGGTCGCCGAGCGGCACGAGGAAGCGGTTGAATTTCAGAAACGCGCCGGCCAGCGCGGCGTTCGCGCGGTTTGTGATGGTGACCGAAAGCCCCTCCGCGCCGAGGCGCACGGCGACATTGGGCACCGGCGTTTCCGCGACGGGCGCGCGTCCGAGCAACACGCGCAAATCATCCGCGCGCACCGCGAGATTCGTGACCGCAAGCGATTCCTCGAACACGAACCGCGTCTCCTCCGGCGGCTGCAA
>JAYVOY010000684.1:0-3046 GCA_043757645.1 Verrucomicrobiota bacterium | reverse complement strand
AATCCTACGAAAACTTTGACGCGCGCTGACGCCCTCCCTAGGCTGCGGCGCGCCTGAAATTTATGGAAAAAATCCCCGTGTTTAAGCCGCTCATCGAGGCTGAGGAAATGGCCGCGAGCACCCAGGCCCTCGAGTTGGGCTGGCTGGGGATGGGCGCTTATGTCGGGCAATTTGAAGCCGCGCTAAAGGACTTCCTCGGCGCGGCGGATCGCCAGGTCGTCGCCGTGAGCACCGGCCACGCGGCCCTGCACCTGGGGCTGCTGGTCGCGGGTGTCGGCCCCGGCGATGAAGTCCTCACCCCGTCGTTCAACAACATCGCTGACTTCCAGGCCATCCTTGCGACCGGGGCGCAACCGGTGTTTTGCGACATCGACGACGACACCCTTTGCCTCGATTTGGAAAAGGCCGAGTCGCTCGTTTCGCGCCGCACCAAAGCCATCATCGCGATGGATTACGATTGCCTGCTCTGTGATCACACCCGGTTGGAGGACTTTGCCGCGCGCCACCAAGTGCGGGTCATTCACGATGCCGCGCATTCCTTCGGCTCGAAATATCAGGGGCGGATGGTTGGTAGTTTCTCCGACATTTGCATGTTCAGTTTTGATCCGGTGAAAACCATCACCTGCATCGATGGCGGCGCACTGATCGTGCGCACCGAGGCCGAGCGCACCGCCCTGCATGAGATGCGTTTGATCGGGATGGGGCAACCCGCCTCGGTGATGTATCAAAATCAAAGGGCGTGGACCTACGATGTGCAGCGCCTCGGCTTTCGCTATCATCTGGCCAATCTCCATGCCGCGATTGGCCTCGCGCAACTGGCCAAGATGCCGGGAATTGCGGCCACCCGCCGGGCCGCGTGTCGCTACTACAACGAGCAATTGTCGCGGCTACCCGGAGTAACCGTGCCAAAGACTGATTTCACGGACGTGGTCCCCTTTCTCTACTACCTCCGCGTCCCCGAGACCCGGCGCGACGCCCTGCGCGCCTTCCTCTCCGAGCGCGGGATTGACACCGGCATCCACTGGCAGCCCGGCCACCAGTTCAGCCTGTTCAAAGACTGCCGCCGCGGTGACCTGACCGTGACGGAACGCGTGGGCCGGGAAATCCTCTCGCTACCGCTGCACTCGTTCATGAGTAACGCGACATTGGCGCGAATAACTGAAGCTATTATAGCCTTCTTCGCCACTCACTCGTGACCATGAGTTGCCGCGGACAAAATTTGCTCACGAGTTTGAAGGCGTGCGCGGGAGCTCCCGGACCGGCGCTGAGTTTGCCGGTTGGTTTTCCAGTGCGGGCGTGGTTGCGGCCAGTGGCAACCCGCCGGGAGTTTTTGAATGCGGACGACGTGTCTCGCCTGACCCAGTGGCGCAATCGCTTCGTCACTTCCTTTCTTACTGAGTTTGTGGCCACCGACACTCGGACCGCGAATTGGTTGGTGGATACCGTGGGGCGGCAGGACACGCGCATCCTATTCATGGCCGAGTACCTCGACGGCACCCCGTTCGGCTATCTGGGCCTTGCCTTTATTGATTGGCCGAGCGGTCGCGGCGAGGCGGATGCCGTGGTGCGCGGCGGGGAGGCGCCGCGCGGCTTGATGACCGAAGCGCTCCGCACACTATTAGCCTGGGGCCGCGGGCAACTCGGGCTGTGTGAAATTCAAGTGCGGGTGCGCTCGGACAATCCGGCCCTCGAATTCTACCGCAAATTCGGCTTCCTAGAACAACTGCGCGTCCCCCTTCAGCCCACCAGCGAGCACGGGGAGATAACTTGGGCGGAGATGCCCGGCACCCAACCTACTTCCAACCCCAGTCTGGTTTACTTCGTGTTGCCGCCCGCCTTTCCTTGAAATAGCCATGCTCAAAATTGACTTGGAAAACCACTTGGTCACGCACGAATCCGGCGGCCAGTCGGTTAGTCACGCCTTGGGAAGTCCTGCGGCTTTTGCACTCATTTCCCAAGCGTGGCTGCGCTGCGGTTGGGATACAAAGCACGTTTATACCTTTACCTGGCTGGGCCGGCCCATCATCCAACTGCCGGAAGACATGCTGCGATTGCAAGAGGTCATCTTCTCGGTGCAGCCCGATGTGATCATCGAAACCGGAGTCGCCCACGGCGGCGGCCTGGTTTTCTACGCCAGCCTCTGCAAAATGTTGGGCAAGGGCCGCGTCCTCGGCGTGGACATCGAAATCAGGCCCGCCAATCGCCGCGCCATCGAGGAGCATTTCCTCGCACCCTACATAACTTTGATCCAGGGCAGTTCCATTGCCACCGAAGTCCTTGCGCAAATTCATTCCCTCCTCAAACCGGGCGAATCGGTTCTCGTCATCCTTGACTCCAATCACAGTAAAGCCCACGTCCGGGCCGAACTTGAAGCCTACGGACCCTTGGTAACTCCCAATTCCTACCTCATCGCCACCGATGGGATCATGAAGGATTTGGTGGGAGCGCCCCGCTCCATGCAAGATTGGGCCACCAACAATCCTTTCGCCGCCGCGCGTGAGTTCCTCAGTTCTCATCCCGAGTTTCGGGAGGAACAACCCGCGTGGTTGTTCAATGAGAGCAATGGATTAACCGAAAACATCACCTATTGGCCGGGAGCCTATTTGAAGCGGGTCTAACCCGGCTCGCGAGATTCCCATGGCAATCTCCCGTGCCGACCGGATCCCAAGCTCCGAGGAACCATGCTCCCGCTCGCAATTACCGGACTAGGTTGCGATTTCGCGCGGCACTAAGTTTTGCCGTCCTCTATGAAAACTCCCTTCTTTAGTGTCGTCATCCCAACTAGGGGACGCAGCTTTCTTGTCGGCAACGCCATCGCGAGCGTGCTGCGCCAGACCTTTCCTGACGTGGAAGTCATCATCTCGGATAATGACGATGGCGACGCCACGCAAAAAGCCGTGGCCACCTTCCAAGACAACCGCGTCCGCTATCACCGCACGGGCAACCTTTCCATGCCCGACAACTGGGAAGCCGGTGGCGCACAGGCCCAAGGCGAATATGTGTTGTTCTTGGCGGATAAGCAGGCGCTCAAACTGCGAACCTTGGA
>JAYVOY010000683.1:0-3049 GCA_043757645.1 Verrucomicrobiota bacterium | reverse complement strand
ACTACACGCATCGGGGTCGTTTCGAGGATGGTTTGAATGTCGATCGGCAATTGGCGGTGCTGCTCCCGGAGTCCGCGCTCGTGCATTACAACCTCGCGTGCAGTCTCAGTCTCACGGGGCGGCTCGAAGCGGGCATCGCCGCGCTGAACCGCTCGGTCGATCTCGGCTACGACGACACGGAGTGGCTGCTGTCGGACCGCGACATCGAGCGGCTTTGGGAACATCCCCAGTTCGCGAAGGTGCTCGCCCGGATGCGCAAGCTCGCCAAAGCGCGGGTGTGAGCGGGAGTGCGGCGCGGTGCGGGGACGGAGGGTTTCTTCCAGTTTGAAAAAGCGTTTTTAACGCGGAGGCGCGGAGGACGCGGAGAGGAGAGGCGCGGAGTTTTTTTGGGAATCGAATCTTCGACTGGGTGGTTTTCAAATTCTCCCCTCCGCGAATCTCCGCGTTCTCCGCGCCTCTGCGTTAAAGTCTTGGCAGCGGAATTTCTGTCGCGTGGTTCCGGCAACGTGCGTGTGTTTCTTCCGTCCCTGGCGGGACTCTTTTTCGGAACGCCGCCGGACCCAGCGCTGAAGTGCCGGGCTGTTTTCGGGCGTCCCTGCGGGACTGGAATTGGCAGCCCCCGAACTTGGACCTTGGTCATTCCCTTGAGCTTTGTTCTTTGAGCTTTGAGCTTCGCGCCGGTCCCTGCGTTTGCGTCCTCGCCACGCGTCACGCGTCACGCGCAGCCCGTATTCGCGCTCCCCATTTTGCATGACTTTGGCGCGCGGGCGTGGCTAGCTCCGCGGCAGAAAATCCACACCGTTCCGGCGCGGCGTTGCCGCGTCTCGGGCCGGTGGTTGGGCCGAACGAAAACCAGCAACCCCACAAAGCCATGATCGCACTTCATCCCGCAGTTAAAAAATTTCTCGCCCCGCAACCGCTCAAGTTGTTGCTCGGCGGCGAATGGTCTCACGCCGCGAGCGGCGGCACGTTTGCCACGCGCGACCCCGGCAACGGCAGGGTGATCGCCACCGTCGCCGCGGGCGACCAGGGCGACGTGGATCGCGCGGTGGCCGCGGGCGCGGCGGCGTTCCGCCAGAGCGGCTGGGCGACGCTGCCGGCCAATGATCGCGCGGTGTTGCTGCATCGCCTCGCGGATTTGGTGGACCAGCACCGCGAGATTCTCGCGCAGATCGAGTCGCTCGACGTCGGCAAACCGCTGCCGCAGGCGCGCGGCGGCGACATCCCGAACGTGGCGGCGACGCTGCGGTATTTCGCGGACTTTTCGGTTCACACGCGGCGGCGCGAACCGATCGCGGTGTCGGGTTTCGAGGCGCGTTCCGTGCGGCTGCCGTATGGCGTGTGCGGGTTTATTTTTCCGTGGAATTTTCCGCTGCTGCTCGTCGGCTGGGGCATCGCGCCCGCGCTGGCGGCGGGCAACACGGTCGTCATCAAGCCCGCGGAGGACACGCCGCTCTCGACGCTTTATTTCGCGCAACTGGTGAAGGAGGCGGGCATTCCTGACGGCGTGGTGAACGTGGTGACGGGCCTCGGCGAGACGGCGGGCGCGGCGTTGTCGCAGCATCCGGGGATCAAGCGGATGTCGTTCACGGGTTCGCCGGAGGTGGGGAAAATGGTCGGCGAAGCGTGCGGGCGAAATCTGGTTCCCGTGAAACTCGAACTCGGCGGCAAGGGCGCGGCGGTGATTTTCGACGACGTGGATGTGGATCACGTCGCGTCCGCGCTCGCGTCCGCGCTGACGTTGAACACCGGGCAGGTGTGCTGCACGGCGACGCGGTGGTTGGTTCACGAAAAAATTTACAAACGCCTCGCCACGCGCGCCGCGAAAATTCTGTCGGGCTTGCACATCGGCCACGGGTTCGATCCCGCGACGCAGATGGGGCCGGTGGTTTCCGAGAAGCAGCGCGGACGCGTCCTGAGTTATCTCGAACGCGGTGAAAAGGAGGGCGCGCAGGTGCTGCTCCGCGGCGGCGCGGCGACGGTGAAGGGTCACGCGGGCGGCTACTACGTGAAGCCCGCGCTGTTGAGCGGCGACGCGGACAACGTGGCGTGTCGCGAGGAAATCTTCGGGCCGGTGGCGTACGTGCTGCCGTTCAAAACCGAGGAGGAGGCCGTCGAGATTGTGAACCGCTCGACGTACGGTTTGGCGAACAGCGTGTGGAGCGGCGACCTCGCCCGCGCCAACCGCGTCGCCGAGACGCTGGTGGCGGGGAACAGTTGGATCAACGCGCACAATTTGTTTCCGCACGGCGTGCCCTACGGCGGCTGCAATCTCAGCGGCCTTGGCGGCGGCGTGAACAGTCCCGAGACGCTGCTGGATTATCTGCGCCCGCAGTCGGTCGTGCGGCTGCTGGCGTGAGGCGGCGCGCGGGGATGGAGGCGGCGTAAACGCCGCGCTCCGCCCCGCCGCCGCAGGCCGCCGCGGGGTTTGCTGCCGCGTGTGACTGCCTCGTTCCGGCTCCGTTTCTGGCAGCACACACCGGGGAATGCAGCCCCAACGGGGCTGTGGCCTCCAGCCCAGCAACGGTGTTCATTTCACCAGCACGAATTTGGGTTTTTTGAGCATGTGATTCATCAGGACAATGAGCTTCCGCATGACGGCGGTGAGGGCGACTTTGCCGGGTTTGCCGGCGGCGATGAGCCGGTCGTAGAAGGGCTTGAGGACGGGGTTGCTGCGGCTGGCGGTCAGCGCGGCCATGTAGAGGGCGCGGCGCACGTCGGCGCGGCCGCCGCGGATGTGCCGCTGGCCCTGCCACTGGCCGCTGTCGCGGTTGTAGGGGCAGAGGCCGGCCAGCGCGGCGACTTGGCTGTCGGTGAGCCGGCCCAGTTCCGGGAGCGCGGCCAGCACGGCCACGGCGGTGAGGCGGCCGACGCCCTGGATTTCGTCCAGGCGTTCGACGCGGGCGGCCAGCGCGGTTTCTTGGGCGAGCAGGGTTTCGATGAGGGCTTCGATTTTGGCGATTTGTTTGGCCACTTGCGCCAGCCAGGGGGTGAAGAGTTTGGCCAGCGCCGGTTCGGTGCAGGTGTCGGCGCGTTGCTTTTCGGCGAC
>JAYVOY010000682.1:0-3049 GCA_043757645.1 Verrucomicrobiota bacterium | reverse complement strand
GCTGGGCTATTTTCCCTCCGTCCCTCCGGGACAAAGCCAGCGAATTGCCGAAAGGCATTGGGTTTAGTTCACCATTCCGGGAACATTTTGCGCTGCGGAAACTGTGCGCCTCCGCCTCATTTGGACGGGGTGAGCCGCCGGGACGGCGGCGGTCCTCCGCCGCTTTGGCGAACGCGCCCCGTTGCGCCGCCCTCGCCCGTCTTATTTCGGCACCTGATTCAGCGTGTAGTACGCCGCGTCATGCACCAGCGGCTGGCCTTGTGCGGAGCGCACGCCGGGGAGGTGCAGTTCGTGGATGTGGCCTTCCTGCAAACCGTCGATCACCAGGCGCACGCTCAGGCCGTCCTCGGCCACGGTGGCGGATTTGATCGTGGGCTTGGTGCCATCGACCTCCGGGCTGCCGTAGGAGCTTTGGTAAATATACGTGTACGTCTCAATCTGATAACTCGCGGGCGAACTCGCCGTGCCGCGATCCGCCGCCGCGGTGAACGCCAGCTCGAAGCCATCCGGCCGCGCGCGCATTTCGGAAATCTCGAACGGCTTCTTCCCCGTCCACACGAGCCGTTGCAGCGCGAACGGTTTGCCGCCGCGCGCGCCCCAGCCGCGGTCCGTGCCGCCCACGAAGAGCGAGCCATCCGGCGTCATTTCGACACTCAGGCAACCCGAATCAAAGCCCGCACGAAACGGATAACACGCGCCCTGATAGCGTCCGTTCACCTTCTCCAACGACACACGCATGATCGTGCTGTGCGTCTGGTCGCCGACGAAAAGTTGGTTCTGAAAAATCCCGAACTTCCCGCCCGTCGTGTCGCACGCGATGCCGCTGGCGGATTGCCCCATCTTCCGATACGGGAACAACACCGGCGGCGGCATGAGCTGCGGGATTTTCTTCGCCTCAAGGTGCATCCGGCTGCCGCTCTTCGGCTCCTCCGGCCGCGGGCCGAGCGCGTCGGTGAGTTGGTACCATTTGTTGCCCTGCGGGTTTCCCTGAAATGTTCCCGGCTGCAAATGCTTCAGCGCGCACGCGCCGTTCCACGGCCCCTGGTTGTCCGTGTAAAACATGTCGCCCACCGCGTTGGCCCCGATGCCGCCGGGCGAGCGCACGCCGCTGCACGTCGGAATCACCTTGCCGTCCGCCGACACGCGCAACGACCAGCCGCGATACGGACTCTCGCTCGTGAAGGAACCCGTCAGGCACAGCACCGTCCAGATGTTGCCGTCCTTGTCGAACTTCGAGCCGAACGCGTATTCGTGATAATCGCCGTTGATCCCCCACGGGTCGGCGATCGTCTCGAACACATCCGCGCGGCCTTTGCCCTGCGTGTCTTTCATGCGCGTGACCTCGCAGCGCTGCACGCAATAGAGCCAGCCGTCGCGAATCGTCAGCCCGAGAATCTCGTGCAGCCCGCTCGCGTACAAATGGAACTTCACGTTCTCCGGCGGATTCGCGAACGCGTTCTCGACCAGGTAAATCTCCCCGATGCGCGTGGCGACCGCGAGCTTGCCATCGGGCAGCAATTGCAGCGCGCTCGCCTCGAGCACGATCCCCTTGGGAATCGGCAGCGTGACGAGCTGATAATAATCGCTCTCCGGTGGCGCAACCTCCGCGGCGCGCGCGTGGTTCACGCCCACGAGCACCGCGCCCAACACGCTCGCGACCAGCATAAACAGGGGTCGCAACCAGCGTTGCAAACAAACCTCCGCACTGGAAACCGGGAGCGCACGCGGCCCGCCCAATCCCCCGTGTTCCCGTTCTAACTTTTCTTCCCGTGCGAAAAAATTAGTGGCACGAAGTTTTCGGCGAGCCGCCGAAAACAGCACGCCAGCGGCGTGCGCTCCCCGCGCCGCCGCGCGGCCCGCCAGCACTGCTTCGCACTCCGGTTTCAATTTTGTTGTCTTCATGGGATCACCACTTCAATTCCACCGCCACGCGCGCCGTCCCGTCCGCAAACTTCACCGGCACGAGCAATTCCTTTTTCCCGCCGCTCTCGCGCACGACCGCGCGCCCGTCGCCCGTCACCCGCACTTGCAATCGTTCATCCACCACAAAACCGCCGTCCGCCCGCGCGTCGATCTTCGCGCCGACCGCCGCGCGGAACCACAGGTTCGCCACGGGCGCCGCGGCCTTCAGCGTGAGCGTGCGCTGCAAATACGGATCGTCGTCGCCGACCATCGCCACCGGGAAATCCTCGATCTCCACGCCCTTGAACGAATAGCGGAATGTGGGCCGCTGCCGGTCATCGAGCCGGTAGCCGCGCATTTGGAACTCCGCCTTCTTCCCCGCGTCCGCCGGCCACGCGGCCCGGTCGTCCGCGAGCACCGCGAATTCCGGCCCCGCGGGCAGCTTGAGCACGTTGCCCCCGAGCGGTTTCTCAAAACCCACGCCGCGCCCGGTGCGATGCCGCGCCGCGTCGATGAACGCGCCCTGCCAGAGGAGCGCGAGCCGCACGTCGTTCGCGTCGAACGCCAGATTCGCCTTCTCGGGATAACCCACGCCGATCGCGCGCGACCCCGCGCCATCAATGAAATTGCGGTAAACCACCGCCTCGTTCGTCACCACAACCTCCATCTTTCCCTGCACCAAACCGGTCGGCAGGTCGGTGAAATTTTTCCGCGCGAGATAAAACCACAGCGCCTCGATCTGCTTCTCGGTGTGGCCCGCGAGGATGTCCTTGTTCACCGCCTTGCCCTCGGGCCAGAACGGCGGCATCCGCGTCCCCGGCCGCAGCGACGCGGGATCAAGCAGGTAACGCCGGAACCAGTCCCACTTGAGCCGCTGCCCGCTCGTCGCCAGATCGAGCGCCGGGACGCCGAGCGATTTGTTCCCCGCAAAATTGTGGCACGCGATGCACGACAAACCCGTCGTGCCCACCAGCCGCCGCCCGTCCTTGTTCGCCGTCGCCGCCGCGCCCGGCGCGAACACGTCCGGCTGCGGCGGCGCGTCCGCGCGCGCGTCCACCTGCTCGAAGGCCGCCGGCAAATGCCCGACATTCGCCGCGCCAAACTGCGGCATTCGCGTGGCCATGTAGGGCCGCACCGCGCCCGCCTC
>JAYVOY010000681.1:0-3051 GCA_043757645.1 Verrucomicrobiota bacterium | reverse complement strand
AAGAACCAAGAGTCCAATCCGCCTTGTGCCCATCGGGGTAGGGAACGTGGATTCAACCCGCATTCCGAAATGAGAATGGGGAGCGCACGCGGCCCGCGTGCCGGTTCGGGCGGGCCGCCGAAAACGGCACGCCAATTATTGGCCCTTGGAATTTCCCTTGAGCTTTGAGCTTTGAGCTTTGAATTTCCGAGCTTCCCACCGCGCTCCGCCCTACAGCATCCCCATCTTCTTCCGCACCACCCACTCCAGCGTCAGCAGCAGCACGATCGCGCCGAACCACCAGTAGCTCTGCCACAGCGCCGTCTCGCTCTCGATCACGCGCCCGTCACTCAGTGGTCGCAGCACATCCGCCAACCCCGCCATCTCCTCCTCGCGGAAATACGAGCCGCCCGAATAAAACGCCATCTGCCGCAGCAGCCGCTCGTCGCAGTGCAGCGCGCCCAGTTCGCCGCCGGACTTCGACGCCACGGTGAATTGTGTCCGCGCCTTCATCTCATTTTCCGGCAAACCCTCGACCCGCACCCGCACCTCGTATTGCCCCGGCGTCAGCGGTTGCGTGCGCGCGCGAAACGTCCCGCCGTTGCTCTCATCCGCCGCCAGCGGCAACTCCGCGAGCTTCTGCCCGTCGCGAAACAGCACCGCGACCGCCTTCGCCTCCAACATCGATTTCCCCTCCTCGTCCCGGACGCGCGCGCGGATTTCCGCCAGTTCGCCCGGCTGATAACTCGGCGCGCCCGAATCCAACGACACGAATTTATCCTGCACCGGAAACGGCGCCTCCATCATCCACTTCGACACCTGATTCCAAAACTTCGAGTGATACTGATCGCCCACGTTGTAACGCCAGCGCCACGACTCATCGTGCCCCGCATACAACACGCGCCCCGCGCCGAACCTGCGGAACACCAGCGCCGGCACCACGCGCTCGCCCAGCACCGCCTCCAGCAAAACCTCCGCACCCGGCAATGCCAGCGCGGGCGCGACGCGATGCGGCCCCGGCAGCGAACCCCACAATTCCAAATTCTGCTGCGTCTCCGGCACCAGCGACAACGGCGGCTGCGCCCCGCCGCCCGCCTTGAAACGAAACCGCGGGTCCGGACTCTCCATCGCCGCGCCGCGCCACGACACCGGGAACAACGGGCCAATCCCCGTGTTGAAAAAGTTCAACAACTCCTCCTGCCGGCCATCGATGAAAATCACGCCGCCGCCGCGCCGCTCGACAAACTCGCGAATCCAATCCAACTCCGGCGGGCGAATTTGTCCCTGCGGCAAATCACCGAACACGATCAGGTGATACGAGAACAACGACTCGCGATTCGCGGGGAACTGCCCGTTCTGCACGCCGCGCACCCACTGCTTCTGCTCGCCGCCGCCACCCGCCAGCAGCGCGTTCACCTCCCAGCGCTCATCGCGCTCGAACAAATTCCGCAAATACCGAAACTCCCAGCGCGGCCGCCCATCCAGCAGCAGCACCTTCGGCTTCTGCGTCATCGCGTTCAGCCGGAAAACCTGCGTGTTGTTGTTCGTGTTCTTCTCGCCCGGCAGCACCGGCACCGACACCTCAAGCGCGATGCCGAGACTCGCGAAACGCAAATCGCGATCCTTCGCCTTCATCTCGCTCTCGACAAATTCCTTGATCGAAAAATCAAACGGCACCGAGCGCTGCGACCGCTGCTCCGTCGTGAGCGCCTTTTCCCACAGCGTCTTGCCACCCGCGGCGATCCGCAGCGTGAACGCCTCGCCCGCCGGCATGTCGTCGCGCAAAACCACCTCGCCCCGCAACTGCGCGTCCGCGTTCACCGAATCCGGCGCCCTCACATCCAGCACCGCCAGATCGCGCGGCGGCAGCGTCGCGCCCACGCCCACCGCGTAAATCGGCACGCCGCGCTGCCCGAGCATCTTCGCCACTTCGAGCGGCGAGGAACCCTGGTTGTGCTGCCCGTCCGAGAACAGCACCACCGCCACGCGCTGCTTCGATTCGCCCTGCTCGACCGCCTCCACCAGCGGCCCGCCGAGATCGGTGGAATTATTCGTCGCCGCGTAGGCCGGAAACGCCGTCGGCGCTTTTCCCGACGCGTCCGCCTTCCCGCCCTTCGGCCACCACAACATCTGGCTCTTGCTCCCCGCCAGCGCCTGCAATTCGACCTGATGCTGCGCGTCCAATTTCTTGAGCAACGGCTCCTTGCCGCCGAGCAACAACATCTCCAACCGCTGCCAGCGCCGCGTGCGATCGAACCGCTCGACCACCGAAACCATCCGGTTGTCATCCGCGGGAAAACTCTTCGCGATCATCGCCGCGAAGGCGTCGTTCACCGCGCGCTCCCATTCCGCCGCGACCTTCGCGAGCGTCGCGAGCTCCGCCTGCGCCTTGCGCACATTCGCCGCCTGCGTCGCCGCGAGCCGCGCGGCGGGCTGCAACAAATCCGTGCGAAACGCCTCCAGCTTGTCGCGCCCCTCCGGCCAGATTTCCGGCGGCACTTTTCCCCACGCCTCGCCCGCCTCGCGCAGCGCGCCGCGAAAATCCTCCACCGCACTCCGCGCGTCGCCGAGCTGCGCGGCGGCGGCGATGTTTTGCGCGCGCGCCAGTTCCGCCGCCACGGGCTTGAGCGACCCGTCGAACTTCCCCTCCGCCAGCCAGCCCATCGCCTGCGCGCACAACATTTTCCGCGCGAGTTCCATCTGCTCATCCGCGACATCCATGCTCCCCGAGCCGTCCACCAGCAGGATGATGCGCGCCAGTTCGCCGAGCGTTTTGCGGTGATGCAACACCGGCCCCGCGAGCGTGAGCACCACCACCAAAACCGTCACCGCGCGCAACGTCGGGAGAAACCACCGCAGAAAATCGCGCCGCCCGCGTGTCTCGCGCCAGTACAGCAGCCACGCCGTCGCCGCCAGCGCCAACCCGAGCGCCAGCGCCGCCGCCAACTTCCAATCACCGATGAAACGCAGTTCCGTCAAAAGCCCGCACCGCCGCCGCGCCTCAAGCGCGAACCGCGGAATTCGGCGCGGAGCCTAGCGGGGGAACCCCGCGAGTCGCAGCGTAAAATTCAA
>JAYVOY010000680.1:0-3053 GCA_043757645.1 Verrucomicrobiota bacterium | reverse complement strand
AAATATTGGTGAGCGCAAAAAGTGCTTCGACGCCCTGCAAACATTGAGCTTTGTGCGGGTCACGTCAGCAAACGTATGAAATATGCGGGCTAAAGGCGGGACTCCAAACTTGTCTTCAGCGCCGCGGCGAGGCGGGCGTAATCGGGCAGTGAGTTGTACAATTGCGCCGAGATGCGGACAAGGCGGCGCGGCGGCTCGGGCCACGGGATGACCGGAACTTCAATGCCCCAGCGGTCGCGGAGCTGGTCCTGCAACGGGTCGGCGTAGAGCGGGGATTGGGGCGGCGCGGTGCTGGTCGAGTCGGGGAGCGGGAGCGAGGCGAGCGAGCCGATCATGCTGTCGGGCGCGGGCAGCGGAATCGCGAGCGCGTCGCAGAGCAGCTTTCGCGCGGCGAGCGCGAGCTGGCGGTTGCGCCGGCGGATTTCCGGCCAGCCGCCGGGGAGCAGATTTTCCATGAAGTCGAGCGCGTGCGGCACGCTGAGGCACGCGGAGACATCGCTCGTGCCGGTCCAGCCGAATTCGATGAGGAAGCGCGAGCGATCGTCGCGCGGCGAGTTCGCGCCGTGGCTGATGGCGAGTGGGTGAATCTTTTTTTGCAGATCGGCGCGGACGTGGAGGAAGGCCGCGGTTTTCGGGGCGCAGAGCCACTTGTGACAATTCCCGGTGTAAGCCGCCGCGCCGAGTTGGCGCAGGTTCAGCGGCACCATGCCCGGCGCGTGCGCGCCATCGACGAGCACCTCGACACCGCGCGCCGCGAGTTCGCGCACGAGGCGTTCGATGGGCAGCACGAGACCGGTCTGGCTGGTGACGTGATCGAGCAAAGCGAAACGCGTGCGGCGTGTGACGCGGGCGAGAATGGCGGCGAGCACCTCGTCGGCGTGGCGCAGCGGGAACGGGATTTTCGCGACGACGACGCGCGCGCCCCGGCGGGCGGCGGCGAAGTCGAGGGCGTTGCGGCAGGCGTTGTATTCGTGGTCGGTGACGAGCAGTTCGTCCCCGCCGCGCCAGCGCAAGGACCGCAGCACGGTGTTCACGCCGGCGGTCGCGTTCGGGACGAACACGAGATCATCCGCCGTCGCGCCGACGAAGCGCGCGACGCGGGCGCGGGCGGCATCAAGCAACGCCTCGAGATCCTTCACGAAGAATTTCACGGGCTGGCGTTCCATGCGTTCGCGCCACTCGAACTGGTGCGCGAGCACCGCCCGCGGGCACGCGCCGAAGGAGCCGTGGTTCAGAAAAACCACGCGCGGGTCGAGCGCCCACAGGCGTGGATCGACGGCGGGGAGCGTGAGGTTGGTGGCGGCGGCGGGCATGAGGTGGCGGTGAAAAGTTCTTCGGGTTGGCGGCGGTGACAGGTGGTTGAACGCGGCGAAGAAGAGGTTAGAGCCTCGTTACCTCGGCTCCTACAAGGTTTGGGGGCGATGCAAAAAGGCGGTTCGCGAACCCGCGGCGTTACCCGGCGGGAAGCTCCTTGAAGGGATTGAAAACTTTCACGCCGGGACGGCGGAAATCCTTGTCGTTGCCGGTCACGATTGTGAGTTGATGACGGCGGGCGATGGCGGCGATGTAGCTGTCCTCAAGCGGCATCGGCTGGCCGGCTTGCTCGAGGAGGAAGCGCTGGTCGGCCCAGACGTGGGCGGCGGCGGTGTTAAAGGAGAGTATCCGCCCCTCGAAGGCGCCCATGCTTGCGGTGAACCATTTTTGCAGGTTCTCGCGCGTCCGGCCCTGCTTGGTGCGAATCCAATATGCGATCTGGGCGATGACGATGGAACTGGTGTAGCAGCGGTCCTGCTCTTGTTCGAGCCATTGGATGACGGCCGTGTTCCCGTGGGCTTTCACGGGCTGGCAAAGCACGTCGGTGTCGAGGAGCCAGTTCATGGGTTCACCTTTTTGGGCAGCGCGCGGCGGCGGGGCGGGAGGTCGTCCATTGGCGTGGGGCATTGTTTCCAGACGGCGAGCCAATTCTCTTTTCGCGCGACGCGGCGGAAGGTGAGCGTGTCGTGGTCGGGGTCGAAGGCCGCCTCGAAATAATCGCCGGGCGAAGTCGGCGCGAGGGCGGTGGGGACGGTCAAACGGCGCTTGGCATCAAGGGTGACGAGCATGGTGGGATAATCCCACCCGGGGGTTGGGGCGTCAATTTGGGATTTGTTCGCACTGGGCTTGCGGAGCGCCGATCTCCAGATCGGCACGCTGCCAGCGTGGTTTGCGGCGGTGTGACATGCGCGGCGAAGAAGAGGTTAGCCGGATCCAAGCAGTAGGAGCGCCGCCGTCTCGGCGGCTCACGGCGTAGGAAAGTCCGCGGGGGCGGATTGTTCGCGAGCTTTTGGTTCCCGATTCAGTGGGCATTTTGGGCCTCGGAAAATCCGCGCGTTCGCCCCGTTTGAACGGTGTGAGCCGCCGGGACGGCGGCGGTCCGACTGCATCGTTACGGGTTAGAGCCTCGTTACCTCGGCTCCTACAAGTCGAAATCAGCGGCGGAAGATTTCCTCGAGGACGCGGCCATCGACGCCGGGGAGCGTGACGCCGAGGGCGCGGGCGACGGTCGGGGCGATGTCGGTGTTGTTGATGCGCGGGAGTTTCGTGCCGGGTTGGATACCGTGGCCGAACGCGAAGAACACGCCGTCCATGTCGGGGTCGGTGTTCGGATAGCCGTGGTGGCCGGCGTAGGTGTCGGCGGTGACGTCGGTGACGGGTTCGCTGTCCGCGGTGGCGTTGTGGAAGGCGTAGCCGGGTTTGGGGAAGAGGATGAAGTCGGGCATTTGGGAATTTTCCTTCAACGACGGGAGCTGAAATTCCGCGAACTGCGGCGGGTCCACGCGGCGCGCGATGCCTTCGATGTTGTCGAACGCGGCCTTGGCTTTCGCGAGCCATTCGTCGCGGCGGTCGGGGTTCGTGATGAACACGCTGGCGCTGCCGCCGATGGTCATGGCGTGGGCGTCGCAGATGATTTTCACGGGGCCGGCGGTTTGCAGCAGGCCGGCGCGGCGGAGAATGGCGTTGGGGCGGATGAGGCGGCGCGCGGTTTTGAAGCCGTGATCGGTGGTGACGAAAAA
>JAYVOY010000679.1:0-3053 GCA_043757645.1 Verrucomicrobiota bacterium | reverse complement strand
GCAACCGGCTCCGTCGGCGCGGCGGCGAAACGCGCGAGGAAGTCAATGTTCACGGCCTTATTCTCGACGCGCAGTTGCAGCAATTCCTCCTCGCTGATCGGCTTCAGCCCCGCGCCGCCCGCGTCCGCGGGACGCAATGGACGCGCCTCGCCGGCCCACTGCACCGCGTGCCCGAGCACTTTCGGCCAGTCTGGCCAGTTCCAGAAACCGGGCGCGTTCGGCGACGCCTTGCCGTGAATCGTCAGCGCGCACGCGACCACGCGGCCGCGGCCAAATTCGCCGGTGACAATCGCGGGATTCTTGCCCGCGAGCAGTTCCACGATGGACTTTTCCTTCGGCGCGAATTCGTGCGTGTAGAACGAGCGCGGGCCGGTGTCGAACGTCGCGGCGAGTTTCCACGTCGCCGTCGGCGCGGGCGCGAGCGGCGCGCCCGCGAGCAGCGCCGGGATGTCGTCGCGCCCGTCGAAACGCACGGGCAGCATCGCCTCAAGCGGCGAGCCCTGGTAGCCGCCGCGATTGAACGCCCAGTAGCCGCCAAGCACGACCAACCCGCCGCCGTCCTCGACAAATTGCTGAAGGATTTTCAACCGCTCCCCGCCCAGCGCGTGCGCGTCCACGTTCGCGAGAATGATCACCGAATATTGCCGATAATCCGCGGCCGTCGCGGGCATCCGATACATCTGCACGAACGGCCGGTGATAGATGTTGTGCGCGCGATACGCGTCGTCGTAGAGGATGCCCTGCGCGTGCAACGCCTCGCGCCAGCGGAACTCATCCCCCCACGGCCCCACCACGACGAGCGCGTTGGGAATGACGAGGGGTTTCCAACTGAAGTCGGCGGGTCCGGCGAAACTGGCGGGTGCAAACAACGAAGCGAGCAGCAGCAACAGCGCGACGCACAACGCGAACCACCGCGGGAGCGAACACGAAGGCGGGGGCGACAGCGAGCGACGCGGGGACTCGCAACGCAAGCCCGCAGCGTTCAGCCGTAACGATGCCGTAGGACCGCCGCCGTCCCGGCGGCTCACACCGGCCCAACGGGGCGAACGCGCGGATTTTCCGCCCCAAAAAATGCTCACTGAATAGTGAATCAAAAGCGCGCGGACAATCGGTCCCCGCGGACTTTCCCACGCCGTGAGCCGCCGAGACGGCGGCGGTCCGCCCATTGCATGGTTACGGTTCAGCCCCAACGGGGCTGCGTCCTCCCGCTGCGCCCGCGTCTTCCCAATTTTGAACTTTGAGCTTTGAGCTTTGAACTTTTGTTTTCATCGCCCGCCCTCCGTCCACACGAGCGTGGTCCACTGCCGGTGCTCGGGCACGTCCACCACGAAACCGTCGCCCTGCGCGCGCGGCGCGAGTGGCGCGGCGCGCGTCGTCGGTTCGGCGCTGAGTGCCCACACGATCGGCGGTTGCGCGGTTTTGCGGCTGACGGTCAGGTCGCGCCGCCACGGTTTCATCGTCGCGGGTTTCAGCTCCGCCACGCGCTCGACCGGCGGCGGCGTGAGGAGATGCATCACCCACTGCTGCCGGCCATCGGCCAGCGCGCGCAGCCGCACCCAGTCGCGCCACCACAGCGAATCATCATTCACCGCAAAACCCGTCGTCTCCGCCGCGACGGGCGCAAGGTCCGCCGCCCAACAAAACTCCCCGTAGCGCGTGACGAACTGCGTGTAGCGCCCCGGAATCGGCTGCGTCCAGCCGTAGTCGCCGTACGGATGCGAGCCGCCCGCGAACACGCAAATCTGCGCGTAGGCCCGCGTCAGCGCATCGGTCCCGTTCAACGCCACCGCGCAATGAAACCCGCCGCGCGCCCGCGTGTCCGCCACCTGCGTCTGGATGCGCCGCGCGTAATTCGTCCACGGACTCCCCGCCGTGAGCCGGATCGCCTCGTCCATGATCTGCCCGCCGTCCACGCACGATTCATCGTAGATTTTTCGCTGCACCGGATTCGCCGTCGTGAGGTCCATGCCCCAGTTCGAGGAGATCGCAAACTGCGGCAACGCCCCGCGCAGCTTGTGCCGCGCGTAACGAATATTCCGCGTCGAGACGGCCTCCGCGCTCCACTGGCCCGTGGTCTGCGCGAAATACTCCGGCACCAGTTTTTTCATCAACGCCTCCGAGTTCGCGGCGCGAAAATCCGCGTGCAACTCCGCCGCGTCCATCGCGCCCCACGACGGCGGCGTGTCGAAACGCACGCCGTCCCAGCCGAACTTTTTCGCCGACGCGATGACTTGATCGAACCCCGCGTCGAGGCCACGCAACCCGCCGCGATCCACGCCCACGTAATTCCAAATCCCGCTGCGCAACCGCCACAGCCGGCGATCCGCCGCCGTCACGTCGTGCAGCCGCAAATCCTCCACGTCGAAAAATTCCCCGCCCCAGCCGACGCCGCCCTGCGCGACCAGATCGGGATTTTCGCGCGCCCACTTCAGCCCCGCCGGCCCGCTCGCCGTGGGCCAGAGATACGTGATCATCTTGATGCCGTTCGAGTGGCTCAGGCCCATCCACGTCTCGAGACCCGCGCGGCTGTTGTGGAAACTCCCCTGCCCCGTCCACCAATCCTCCCCCTCGGGCAGGAGGTCGGTCCAACTGCTCGGCTGCCAACTGAACGCCTCCTCGACATTCACGTAATGCGCGCGGTTCGCCGCGACGTGCCGCGGGAAATCCTGCTCGCGCCCGGCCCACGTGATGAAGCCGCTGCCTTGAATCGCCGTTTTCCAAACTGGAAAACTCACGGAGAAAAACTCGCTCGCGCTGTGAACCGGCTGGCCGTCCACCACGAGCCGCACGCGCGCCTCGTGGCCGAACTCGCGCTTGCCCGCCGTCCACGGAAACCGGCACGTGTTGGAGCCGTTCGCCGCGAGCGTGATTGGCTGCGACGCGGTGTGCAGTTGTTCCTCGAGGCCCGCGTGGATTTCCAACTCGACCGTCGCCGTCACCGCGCGGTTCTCGAAATTGCGGACACTGACTTCGATGGGATTTTCCTGCGCCGGATAAATGTGAACGAAGCGCGGATGCACCGCCTCGATCCACTGCGAGCGGCTCACCGGCTC
>JAYVOY010000678.1:0-11366 GCA_043757645.1 Verrucomicrobiota bacterium | reverse complement strand
TGCGAGCTTTGGTCGTTGCGCAAACATCTCACGAAATGGGGAACCAAAGTGAGTGCGTCAATGGCCGCGCCGGACCGCCCGCGCCGGGAGCCGCCGAGACGGCGGCGGTCCGCCAACGGCATGGTTCCGGTTAATTCACCGTGCCTCCCGCAGTTGCGGGTGGGAGCGCGGCGGGGTGCGGAACACCCGCCGATTCAAACCGCGTGCCATTTCGCTTTATTCCCGCCGGATTTTCCCGTAGCAACAGCGGGTTTCGTGCTATAATTGCCGGGATTTGACGCGGTGCGCTGCCAGTTGGGGAGCCGTGGCGTCGCGGCGGTAGTCACGCGTGCCCGGGCGATTGGCCAGCCTCCCAGGGAATCGGAACACGATGCCAGACAGTATCCAAAACCTGCTTTCAAGTCGGACGCAAAGTCCCCGACAGTAGCCAGACGTACCATGAAAACCCCGCGCCGACGGCCGTCCGAATACCGCGCTTATCCGTAATGTTGCGCCCGATGCTTTCACTGCAAAAGCTGCTGCCCGTGCCCGCGCTCTTGTTGGCGAAAGCCAACCCCAGCCCCGCCAGCACGCCGCCGGCCGCGAACGGCCACGCCCACCCCGCCGCGCCAGCCGCGCCCCCAGCGACACCCGCGCCGCCCGCCGCGCCCGCCTTGCCCGTCGCGCCCGCCACGCCGATTCCCCCGCCCAAAAAATTCCTCGTTTTCCTCTCGTGCGTCGCCTGGGAATTTCATCACTCCACGCCCGAGGACACGACCGGCTTCGAGTCGTATCGCGATTATCTGGCGCGCGAATTGGACGAAGCGCCGGTGAAAGTGGTTTTGCAGGAAGACCTCGGAGCCGGGGTGGCGGACCCCTTGCAAGCGCTCCACGAGGAAATTCTCCGCAGCGATCTGGTGGTGCATCTCGTCGGCAACATGCCCGGCGAAGCCCCGGAAGTCGACGAGGTCACGCGACTGCTCAAACGCCGCGTGTCGCTCTTCGCCGGCAAACGCGCCCTCGCCGCCCGCCTGCAGGAGACGACGCCCATCAGCTACACGCAGTGGGGCTGCTACCTCGCGTGGGAACACAAGGTGGACCGCCTCGTCTGCTACGCCGGCCCCGAGGCGCTCCGCTCACCCTTCGACATTCAGGAGGAGGAGTTGCTCATCCAACAATTCCGCCACCGCCGCATCATCGCCGCGATGAACGAACCGTGGATCAACTTCAAGAGCCACGATCACCTGTGCCGAACCCTTTGGCTGGCACTCATCCGCCGCGGCATTGTGCCGCAAACCGCCGCCACCGCCCTGCCCCGCCGCCCGTCGCCCGCGCCCGGTCCCACGCCCAATTCGCGCCTGGCCCCCGCGCCTTCGCCCGCGCCGCCCGCGCCAATTGCCGCGCGCGTCGTCGCCGAAGCCCTGGCCGCGCGCTTGAAAACATTTTCCACCGGGACCGGCGCGCGGGGGTTTTTGCAGGCCCTCAAATCCGTCGCGCAGGAACACGGCGTGATGCTACAGCGCATCGTCGATTTGCTGGACACCCACCTGGCCGAGGCGCAGACCGCCGCTGCGGAAAAACCGGGCGTGGACACCCTCCAAAAACTCGCCGGCGCGCAGCTCGGAAGCGGCGCTTTTGAAGCCGCCATGGAAAACGCCGGCGTGGCCGCCGACCTCGCGGAGCGCCAGATGGAGAGCGATCCCGTCCACAACGCCAAACACCGCCAGGCCGCGCTCGACGCCCTTATTCTCATGGCCGACGCCGCGCTCGCCGCGCGGCAACCGCAGGCCGCCGTCGAGGCTCTCGTCCAGGGCAACCGCCTGATTTCCCTGCCCAAGGAACCCATCTTCTGGGCCGATTACCATTGCGTCGTCGTGGACCGGCTCCTCGCCCTCAACCGCCCCGCCGAGGCCCAACCGTATCTCACCACCATCCTCACCCTGCGCGACAAACTGCTCGGCGACACCCATCCGCAAGTCGCGGAAGCCCTGCAATTACAGGCCCGCGTGCATGCCACGCTCAACCAGTGGCCGGACCTCGCCGCCATCGCGCGCCGCATTGTGCGCACGCAAAACTCGCTCCCCGCCCCGCGCCGCACACTCATGCCCGCCGCGCTGCTTCACCTCAGCACCGCCCTGCTGAAACAAGGTCTGCTCAACGAAGCCGAACCCGTCCTGCGCCAAGCCCTCACGCTCCACGAACAAGTCAAAGGCCCCGAGCACCTCGACACCCTCGCCCTCGTCAACGACCTCGCCGGCCTCCTCCAAGCCCTGGAAAATCTCAAGGAAGCCGAACCCCTCTACCGCCGCGCCCTCGCGGGCTTCGAGCGCGCCCACGGCCCCGACCACGCGGACACGCTCCACTGCCTCAGCGACTTCATCGAATTGCTCGACTCGAAGGGCGAACTCGCCGCCGCCGAAACCCATGCCCGCGAACTCCTGACCCGCCGCGAGCGCGCCCGCGGCCTCGACCACGCGGACACCCTCGCGAGCGTCAACACCCTCGCCCACATCCTCCGCGCCAAGGGCGAGCTCACCGCCGCCGAACCGCTCTATCGCCGCGCGCTCGCCGGCTGCGACCGCGCGCTCGGCCCCGAACATCCCGACACCCTCGGCACCGCGCACAACTTCGCCGGACTCCTCGACGCCCAAGGCGACCTCGCGGGCGCCGAGACTTTGCTGCGCCGCGCCCTCACCGGCCGCGAACGCGTGCTCGGCCCCGAGCACGCCAAAACCCTCGGCACCCTCAACAACCTCGCCCGCCTCCTCCAAGACAAGGGCGATCTCGCCGCCGCCGAACCCCTCGCCTCCCGCGCCGTCAGCGGTGCGCGAAAGACCTTCGGCCCCAACCACGCCAGCACGAAAATCATCGAGGAAAACCTCGCCGACCTCCGCCGCGCGCTCGCCGAGAAAACCAAGAAATAACCCCGCCCGCGCCCAAGGACCGGAGCGCCGAGCACCGGCTCGGCGAGTTTCTACGTTGCGCCGATTCACGCCGAGCCGGTGCTCGGCGCTCCGGTCTCTGGAAAGGGACTGCGGGCAAGGGCTGAGTCTCGCCGCGACGCCTTCCCGCGCCCGCCACCAACAACCCCGGGAGCCGCGGCGCGGACTCAGATTTTCCTTCCCAGCATCCGATCCAGCGAGTCGCTCGTCTGGTAGATCAGCGCCTCGGGATAATGAATGTAGGGGTGGAAATACTCGAACGTCAGGAAGCCGCGGTAGCCGGTGGCGTCGAGGGATTCCATCACCGCAGGCCAGTTGGTGGTGCCGTCGAGCAGCGGGCGAAAGGTTTCTAGCGAGTAGTCGGTGCCCTTCTTCGTGTATTCCTTGAAGTGAATGTTCTTCGTGCGTTTGCCGAGAATCGGCACCCAGTGCTCGGCGTGTTGGAACATCGAGATGTTGCCAGTGTCGAAGTGGACGCGCACGCGGTCGCTGCCGAAGGAATCGACGAAGGCGTTCATCTCCATCGGGGTCATCAGGTAGCCGTTGAAGAAAATGTTTTCGATGTTGAGGAAAACTTTTTGCTTCTCGGCGGTTTTCACGAGCTGGCCGACGGCCTGGCGGGCGCGCTCGTCGCAGACATCGTTGCGGACGGGTTCGTGATCGGTGCGCCAGGGAATGTGAACCGCGCCGGGGACGACAAGGACGTTCTCGACGCCGAGATCGCTGGCGGCCTGGGCGATCTTACCGGCGAGTTCGAGGCCGCGCGCGCGCTTGGTGGGATCGTTGCTCGTGAGCGGATACGGCCAGAAAAGAAACGAGCAGAGGCCGCTGATTTGAATGCCGATTTTGTCGGCCATTTCGCGAATGGCTTTGCATTCCTTCGCGCCGGCTTTCGGCGAGAGATCGTTGTCGAGATCGTAGTTGAGTTCGATGCCGTCGAAACCCGCGTCTTTGGCGAGTTGCAGGCACTCCTGCAAATTCATCCGCTCGGGATAAGGAAAGGCCCAGAGGTTGATCGACTTCTTCATGTTGAACTGGCGCGGCGCGGCGCGGCGCTCGTCGGGCTTGCGCGCGATGGGCTCGGCGGCGCTCGTGGCCGCGGGCGCAAGCGTCGCGGCACCGACGGCGGCGAAGGCGGACTTCAGCACATCGCGGCGCGAAAAGGCGTCGCGCGGTTGCGGCGCGAACGGATGCGTGGGGGCGTGCGTCGGCGCGGCGGACGTGGTGCAAGGGGGAAGCGAGTCGGGTGCTGGGGAATTCATGGGGCGCTTGATGACACGAAGCGCGCGGCGTTTCAACCGTAACTATGCAGTCGTAGCGCCGCCGTCTCGGCGGCTCCCATCGTCCAACAGGGGGAAATTGTGGGATTGTCCGGCGCCCAGAAAGTTCAACAGTCCGTGAAGCAAAGTTGGGGTGTGAATCATCGCGTGCGCTGGCCGCGCCGTGAGCCGCGCAGCGGCGCGGGGAGCGCACGCCGCTGGCGTGCCGTTTTCGGCGGCCCGCCGAAAACTTCGTTCCACTCACTTTTTGGCGCGGAGAAGAAATTTAGAGCTGGGACACGACGGTTTGGGCGGGTCGCCCAAACCGGCACGCGGGCCGCGTGCGCTCCCCATTCTCATTTCGGAATTCGGGTTCAAGCGGGCATTGACACTCCCGCGAGCGAACGCAACGTTGCGCGCATGGCTCGCAACCTCCCTTTTTTCCTCCGCTTCTCCGCGTTCGCAGCACTCGCGATTTTGGCGGCGGCGCACGCCGCGCACGCGCTCGATTGGCCCGGCTTTCGCGGGCCGGATCACAACGGCATTTCGCGCGAGACGGGCCTCACGGCCACCTGGCCGGCGGGCGGTCCGGCGGTGTTGTGGCGCGCGGCGGTGGGCCTCGGATTTTCCACGCTGGTCGTCGCGGATGGCCGCGTGCTCGCGACGGGTCACAAGGCGGGCAAGGACACGGTCTGGTGCCTCGACGCGACCACCGGCAGCGTCGTGTGGAGCCACTCCTACGCCGCGCCGCTCGGCGACAAATTTTTCGAGGGCGGCACCACGGGCACGCCGACAATTCACGACGGCAAAGTTTTTCACCTCAGCCGCGCGGGCGATTTTTTCTGCTTCGATTTGCAGACGGGAAAACTTCTCCGCCAGCAACAACTCGCGAAGGAACTCGGCGTCACGCCGCCCGACTGGGGCTTCGCCTCGTCCGCAGTGATCGAGGGCGATCTGCTGCTGCTCAACGTCGGCGGCGCGGGCACGGCGTTCGACTGGCGCTCGGGCAAAGTCGTCTGGACCTCCGACAAAGAGATGGCCGCCTACGCAACCGCCGTGGCGTTCGATCTCGCGGGCAAACGCTGCGCCGCGATCTTCACGCGGCGCGAGTGCGTCGCGGTCGAGGTGGCGACGGGGAAAATTTTGTGGCGGCAGAAATTTGTCTCCAACTACGACACCAACGCCGGCGCGCCCGTCGTTCATGCCGGGCACTTGTTTCTCTCCGCTTACAACGTCCCCGGCGTGATGCTCAACCTCGCCGACGGCTCGCCCGCACCCGGCTGGAGCACGACGACGCGCGTGCATTTCAACGCGGGCGTCGTGCTCGGCGACAGCCTCTACGCGTTCCACGGTCAGGCGGGCAAACCCGACGGCGAACTGCGCTGCCTTGATTGGAAAACCGGCGCGACCCGCTGGGCGCAAAAGGGTCTCGGCGTCGGCACGCTGATCGCCGCCGCTGGCCGGCTGATTATCCTCAGCGAAAAAGGCGAACTCGTGCTCGCGGAAATTTCCAGCGAGGCTTTCAAACCCACGGCCCGCGCCCAAATTCTCGGCGGCAAATGCTGGGCCGCGCCCGTCCTCGCCGAGGGCCGCCTCTACTGCCGCAACGCCGCCGGTGATCTCGTGTGCGTGAATGCCCGCGAGAGAGCGCCGGGGCGGTGAGACTGAAGAGGCAATTGCTCCTGCTCCCATCATCCCTGATTCGAAAAATGTTTCCTCGTACGCTCACCGCTTTCTCCATCTTGCTCGCGCTCGCATCCGTTGCGCCCACCGGCCTGCTCGCCGCGGAAGGATCGCGGGAAATCTCGCCGCCCAAAATTTCCGCGGCGCGCACCAACGCCGCGGGCGTGCTCGTCCACCTCGTCGAGTCCGAGTTGCAATCCGCGCCGACGGAAATCCACGTCCTGCGGCCCGCGGATTTCGAGCCCGCAAAAAAATCCGCCGTCGTGTATCTGCTGCCCGTCGAGGCCGGCGGCGGCGAATACTGGGGCCGGGCCTTCGCGGACATTCAAAACGCCAAGTTGCACGAGCGCCACCGCGTGCTCTGCGTGTACCCGACCTTCGCCAAACTCCCGTGGTACGCCGATCATCCGACCGACGCGCGCGTGCGGCAGGAAACCTATTTCCTCCAAGTCGTCGTGCCCTTCATCGAACGCACCTACGGCACGCGGGCGGAACCGCGCGGGCGCTTGCTCCTCGGTTTCAGCAAATCCGGCTGGGGCGCGTTCTCGCTGCTCCTGCGGCATCCCGACGTCTTCGGTCGCGCCGCCGCGTGGGACGCGCCGTTCACGATGGCTGGCCCGACGAAATACGGCATGGGCGAAATTCTCGGCACGCAGGAAAACTTCGAGCGCTACCGCCTCACCACCCTCGTGAAAAAAAACGCGGACGAACTGCGCCGGGAAACGCGCCTTGGCATTTTCGGTTACGACAATTTTCGCGACCACCACGTCCAGTTCCACGCGTTGCTCGACGAGTTGAAAATCCCCCATGAATACCGCGACGGCCCCAAGCGGCGGCATCATTGGAACTCGGGCTGGGTGCCCGAGGCGCTGGAATTTCTCGCGCCCACCCCGTGAGCTAGAGCGTTTCCATTTTTTACGTAGCGCAGTCCGTCCCGGCTGCGAGTGAAAGCACCGTCCCGGTGCAGTGGGGGCTTGGCGGCGCGGACGCCGGCGCTACATCATTTGCGGAAATGCTCTAACGTCCGGCACCCAGACCGCAGGGGAGGATTCTCAAAGCCTTTTTGAAAAAGCCGAAACGGGAGTGCGCCGGCCACCGCACGCGAGCGACTTTTCAACCCAAACTCCGAAGCCGGCGCGCGCGCCCCGACGGCTCTCACCCACTTTTAAGCACACCCGCCGTCACAACTTCAACATGCCCTCGAGCGCCTTGCGTTCCTCGGCGGTCAATGGTTTCCACTCGATGGCGACGCCCGGCAAATCGGCGCGCAGTTTTGCGATGTCCGCCTCCGAAATGTCCGCGCGCTGGAGGCTGAGTTTTTTCAAATTCGGCAGCGCCTGGAGTTGGACCAGCGCGGCGTGCGTGAGGCGCGCTTCATCGAGCGAGAGGGATTCGAGCGATTTCATTTTCGCCAGCGTGGCGAGGGTCGCGTCGTCGATGCTCAACGGGTTGGGCTTGCCATTCCACTGACGCAAACGCTGGCCGAGCACGAGCGAGCGGAGGCCGGTGAGCTTGAGCAATTGCGCGTTGCCCGCCTGCGTTTGATGCGTGTGCCACGTGCGAAAATCGCGGAGCTGCGTCAACTCCGCGATGGCGGCCATGCCCCGGTCGTTGAACGGCGTGCCCGCGACGGTGAGCCGCTCGAGTTTGGGCAATGTCTTGAAGGCCGCGAAACCCGCGCCGGTGAAACCCTTGTCGGGATACGCGATGTGGAAGAACGAGGCCGAGCGCAGATTCGGGAGCGCGGCGAGATGTTGGAGTCCCGCGTCGGTCACTTGAATGCCATCGGTGCCCAATTCCTCCAGCGCGGTCAGGCCCGCGAAGAACGCCAGCGTCTCGTCGGTGAGGCCGCGGCACTGGCCGTACAGTGTGAGCGACTTCAGCGATTTGAGCTGGCCGATTTGCCGGAACTCGGCGGCCCCCAGTTTGGAGCAATCCTTGAAAGAAACTTTTGTCACCGCGCCCTCGGCCTCGGTGACCTGCGCGCCGAGCGCGCGCAACGTGTCGGCGGCGGTGGCGGCGAGTGCGGTGGTTGGGTCTCGGCCTGCGAGGCAAAGGAGCGCGAGACAAAGCGGGAGGAATGAGGGGTGTTTCATAAATTTCCAAACAAAAATCCGGGCGCACAAAACCCGACGCGAGAGCCGTCGCGCCGGCGGGGGTGGCCGCTCATTTCGCCGCGCCGAAATGTTTCAGAAAAAACGCCACGCTCTCCGCCGCCACCTCCGGCTTTTCATCGCTGTGGCGGATGACGCATTCGATGCCGAGCTTGTCCATGCGCTCCTTGAGTTTGATTCCGAAGTTGATGTGGTGGATGCCCGTGCCGGGCCGCGCATCGGCGGGCACGGGGCCGCGCGGCTCGCTGTAAAACGCGAGCACCGGCGCATCGTCGCGCGTGAGATGCGTGATGGCCGAGGCGTCCTCGAAAAGCCGGTGCGCGGCGGGCGTGTCAAAGTCGGCCAATTTCACCCCGTAAAATCCCGGCGCGAAACTGTGCTTCGAGGCCGCTTCGCCCACCCATTCCCTGATCACGCGCGGGTCGTAACTGCTCTGCGCGCCGTGAACCACCAGCGCGCTCAAACGCGTGCTCTGACGCAACACGGGATCCGCGCTCTGCGGATCGGCGAGGTCGTCGTGAAACCCAATCCACAACGAGGTGCCCGCGCCCGCCGAGCCGCCCGTCGCGCCCACGCGTTTCGGATCGAGATTCCACTCCCTCGCGTGCAGCCGGGCGTATTGGATGGCCCGCGCGGAATCCAAATAATGCGCGGGAAAATGAAACTCCGGCGCGAGGCGGTAATTGATCGCCATCACCGAAATGCCCGCCTTCAGCAAGGCCGCGAGCGTGCCGGGGGAAAGCGTTTCCTTGCTCCCACCGCTGAAGCCGCCGCCGTGGATGTAAACCACCAGCGGCGTGGGCGCGGCGGATTTGGCCTGCCACAGATCGAGCACGTTGCGCGCGTGCGGACCGTATTTTTCATTGGCGCGATCGGGCGCTGGCAGCGGCGCGCTTTTCTTCGGGGGCACCGGGGTCGCGGGCGCGTTGGCCGGAGCCGCGCCGAAAGCCGGGACGCAAAGGCTGAACAACAGAAACAGGCGGAATAAATTTTTCATGGCGGTGGATGCGGGACACGGCTTGTTAGCGGGCGTGTGCGGCGGACGCAAGGATGATTGCGGTCCGGTGAGTGTGCCGGGCGCATCCGCGCACTGCCCCCCGTCGCGCCGCCGTCCCGGCGGCTCCCGGCGTCCGCACCGCGCCGCCCCGCACGTGGGTCGCGTGCGGCGCTGGCCCACTGCGGGCAGTGGGGCCGACCCTGCGGACCGATCACGACGTGAGCCGCCGGGACGGTGGCGCGACGGGCGGGCGTCCTTCCGGGGCCGTGTCAAGCCGCGCCCCGTGGGCCGGCGCGCGGCGGGTTTTCGTTGACACGCCGGGGGCGGACCGTTGCTATCGCGCGCGAAAACAAATCTCCACCCGCGTGTGTTGCGCGGGCCATCCCTAGCACCATGAACACTCTGAACCGTTGGTTAAATCGGTCCGCCGTCCTTGTCCTCACCGCCGTGGCCGCAGTCACCCTCAGCGCCGCGGAAATCCCCGACGAATATCGCTCCGGCGGCGTGGCCGTCGGCTGTCAGGCCTACACGTTCAATCGTTTCAGCGTCTTCGAGGCGATCGAGAAAACCGCCGAGGCGGGCGGCCGCGTCATTGAGTTTTATCCCGGCCAGAAACTGACCAAGGAAGAACCCAACGTGAAATGGGATCACAACTCCCCCGACGCCGTCGTGCAGCGGGTGAAAGACAAACTCGCCAAACACAAGCTCAAGGCCGTCAATTATGGCGTTGTCGGCATTCCCAAGGATGAGGCCGCGGCCCGCAAGATTTTCGACTTCGCCAAAAAGATGGACCTCTACGCCGTCACCACCGAGTCCGTGGACGCGCTCGATACGATCGAGAAAATGGTGAAGGAATACGACATCCGCGTGGGCTTCCACGAACACGCCAAGAAGATGAAAAAAGGCGCGGACGGCAAAATGGTGGAAGACCCGGGTTACAAGATTTGGAACCCCGAATTCGTGCGCGACCTCGTCAAGGATCGCGACGTCCGCATCGGCGCGTGCGCGGACACGGGCCACTGGGCCACCTCGGGATTGCAACCGCTGGACGCCGTGAAAATCCTCAAGGGCCGCATCATCAGCCTCCACCTGAAGGACCGCGCGGCGCTGGGCACCGGCCAGCACGATCAGATCCTCGGCACCGGCGTTTCGCAGTGCAAAGAAATCCTGGCCGAACTGAAGGCGCAGAATTTCAAGGGCAACATCTCGATCGAGTACGAGTTCAACTGGGACAACTCGGTGCCGGACGTGGCCAAGTGCATCGAGTTCATCACCGCGAATTACGCGGGCGGGCGCTGAACCCCGCCGCTGCCTCCGGGCCGCCGCCGTCCCGGCGGCTCAGGGCGGACGAGGAAAAATGCAGGCGAGTTTGACACGCTCGGATTGATGGATGCCCAGAGCCGCCGGGACGGCGGCGGTCCGCAACGCGAACCGCTCCGATGATCCGGAGCGGTTCTTTTTTTTCGCGATCGCTTGCGATTAACCCGAATTCCGAAATGAGAATGGGGAGCGCACGCGGCCCGCGTGCGGGTTTGGGCGGCCCGCCCAAACCATCGTGTCCCAGTTCTCACTTTCTTCTCCGCGTCAAAAAGTGAGTGGCACGAGGTTTTCGGCGAGCCGCCGAAAACGGCACGCCAGCGGCGTGCGCTCCCCGCACCGCCTGAAGGCGGAACCCCAAACGTCACGGCGCGCCCGGCAGCGCGAGGCGGAAGAACCGTTGCGACAAATTGGTGTAGGCAAGAAAAACCTCCGACTCGGGAAAGCGCGTCACGACGTTCGTCACGGAGATCAACTGGCCGGAGACCGTGTCGCCGAGTTGCAGCGTGTTGGTGCGGCCCGCGGCGCTCGGCCAGCTCAGCCGGAAGAGTTGTTCATTCCACAACGAGAGATCGAGCCGCAGCGGCGTGGGCGACTCGGCGGACCGCGGATCGCTGCCGAGAATTTGTTCCCTCATGTTCGAGTAACCGTCGCCGTCGGGATCGTCGCGCGGGCCTGGGTCGAGTGAGCCGAAGTGGGCCATTTCCCAGCGATCGTCCAACCCGTCGCCGTCGGTGTCCACGAGCTCCACGCCGCGAATCGTGAGACCCGCGGCCAGCAGATTCCCGGTCAGCGTCGCGTGCTCATCGCTGACCTCCAACCGCCAGACGCCCGCCGAAGCCTCGTAGAAATGCCGCGTCGTGTGATAAGTCCAATCCACGGGACCGGGTGCGGCGCTCGCAAGATTGACGCGCTGCAACACGCTGCGCGTCCCGTGCGGCGAGATCAATTCGATGCGCAAGTCACCGCGATTCGGGTGATCCGATTGCACGCGCACGCTGACGTGTTCGCAGAGGAGCTGGTTGGTGACGGTGAAGGAAACCGTCGCGGGATTGGCCCGCAAGTGCAGCCGCAG